>NZ_JBCIVJ010000011.1:0-187614 GCF_039409775.1 Phytobacter palmae
CATCAATTAAAACAAAAGGCTCAGTCGAAAGACTGGGCCTTTTGTTTATGACATAGATTTATTGTGAATATGCAGCGCTTCTTCACTCCAGGCTTCTGAAACTGCATCAATAAAAAAGGCCATCCTTGCGGATGGCCTTTTGCATTTCTATGATTAATGTCAGTGGATAACCTGCGACAGAAAAGCACGGGTGCGCTCAGACTTAGGATTCGCGAAAAACTCCTGCGGCGGTGCCTGCTCAACGATTTCACCGCGATCCATAAAGATCACCCGGTCCGCAACGGTACGCGCAAAACCCATTTCATGTGTTACGCACAGCATTGTCATGCCTGATTCTGCCAGACCAATCATGGTATCCAGTACTTCTTTCACCATTTCGGGGTCAAGCGCAGAGGTCGGTTCATCGAAGAGCATAATTTTCGGTTTCATACAGAGTGAGCGGGCGATAGCAACACGCTGCTGCTGACCACCAGAAATTTGCCCCGGGAATTTATGGGCGTGCTCAGCGATGCGAACACGCTCCAGATAGTGCATTGCCAGCGCTTCGGCTTCCTTCTTCGGCATCTTCCTCACCCAGATTGGTGCCAGCGTACAGTTCTGCAGTACCGTCAGATGCGGGAAAAGATTGAAGTGCTGAAATACCATACCGACTTCCTGGCGAACCTTTTCTATATTACGGATATCTTCGTTTAACTCGATGCCATCTACCACGATACGGCCCTGCTGATGTTCTTCCAGATGATTAATGCAGCGAATGGTGGTGGATTTTCCTGAGCCAGAAGGTCCGCACAGAACGATACGTTCCCCTTGTTTAACCTTAAGGTTAATATCTTTAAGTACGTGAAATTGCCCGTACCACTTATTCACATCTTCGAGCGTAATCATCGCATCGGCAGGTTGCATAGTAATTTGACTCATAATTTCCTCAATGCGCTGAACGCCCGGTATTGAAGCGCTTCTCCAGATGCTGGCTATAGCGCGACATGCTAAAACAGAAAATCCAGTAAACTAACGCGGCAAACACATAACCCTCGGTCGACATACCGAGCCAGGCTGGGTCAACCGTTGCCTGCTGGACGCTACTGAAAAGATCAAACAGACCGATAATGATCACGAGGCTGGTATCTTTAAACAGCGCGATGATGGTATTTACCAGACCCGGAATAACCAATTTTAAGGCCTGCGGTAAAATCACCAGCCCTTGTGTTTTCCAGTATCCCAGCGCCAGTGACTCGGCAGCTTCGTATTGCCCTTTTGGCAGAGCCTGTAAACCGCCACGCACGACTTCGGCGACGTAGGCGGACTGAAACAGAATCACCCCGACCAGTGCGCGAATCAATTTATCGATATTTGTGCCTTCCGCCATAAACAGCGGCAGCATGACTGAGGACATGAACAGTACGGTGATCAACGGTACGCCACGCCAGAACTCGATAAAAATCACTGACAATACCCGCACCACCGGCATTTTTGAGCGACGCCCGAGCGCCAGCAATATGCCCAGAGGTAAAGCGCCAGCGATACCCACAGAGGCGATGATCAACGTCAGCGTTAACCCGCCCCACTGGCGCGTTTCCACGCGATCGAGTCCCAAAAAACCACCGTACATCAGCCACCACACCACGAGAGGATAGGCCACGGCCCAGCAAGCGATATAGCGACCACGACTCGGTAGCTTTTTCCAGAACATCGGTACGATAGAAAGGAGTCCGACAATCAAGGCGAGGTTAATGCGCCAGCGTTGCTCATGCGGATAGAGGCCATACATGAACTGACCAAAACGCTCATGAATAAACACCCAGCACGCACCCGCTTTGGTACAGTCCGCGCGTGTCGATCCTATCCAGTTAGCCTGAAAAAGGGCCCAGTTCAGCAGCGGCGGAATCAATTCCCACATCAGCCACAGACAGAAGAGCGTCAGCAGCGCGTTCAGCCAGCTTGAAAATAAGTTTTTCTTTATCCACAGCACAATACCGCTGCTTCCTGCACGGGTCTGGCGCGTAGATTGAGACAGAATAGCTTTTGTCATCAGATGTCCTTAGCGCTCAATTAATGCAATACGGCGGTTATAGATATTCATAAGCAACGAAATCGACAGGCTGATAATCAGATAAACCGACATAGTTATCGCTATAGTTTCGATGGCCTGGCCTGTTTGGTTGAGTACCGTACCGGCGAACAACGACACCATATCCGGATAACCAATTGCGGCTGCCAGAGACGAGTTTTTTGCAATGTTCAAATACTGGCTGGTCAGCGGTGGAATAATGACACGCAGCGCCTGAGGAATGATGACCTGACGCAATGTCACCGGATTGGGCAAACCAAGCGAACGTGCCGCCTCATGTTGGCCGTGGGGAACAGACTGAATGCCTGCGCGTATAATCTCGGCAATAAATGCTGAGGTGTAAACTGACAGGGCAATTGTCAGTGCGGCCAGTTCCGGAATTAACACCATGCCACCCTGGAAGTTGAAACCACGCAAATGCGGGATTTCCCAGTGAAGCGCCGCACCAAATACCCAATGTGCCAGCAACGGGAGCCCAATGATCAACCCCAGTGCCGTTGGCCATGTGCGACGTAGCTGGCCGGTTTTAATGTGATGTGCTTTGTTGAAGCGATACAGACCGATGCTGATAGCCAGTGCGAGAACAATCGTGCCGATAAATGCCCATAGTCCTTCGCCCAGTTGAGGTGATGGGATATAGAGCCCCCTGTTACTGAGAAAAAGCAAATCCATAGCGCCAATAGCCTGACGTGGGCCAGGTAAATTACGCAGTACGGCGAAATACCAGAAGAAGATTTGCAGCAGTGGGGGAATATTTCGGAACGTCTCGATATAAATCGTAGAAAGTTTACGCAGCAGCCAGTTTTCTGAAAGACGGCAGAGCCCAAGGAAGAAGCCGATAAATGACGCAAAAACAATGCACAGCGCAGATACCAGTAAAGTGTTGAGCAGGCCTACAAAGAAAACCCGGCCATAAGTGTCACCCTGTTCGTAGTCGATAAGGTGCTGAACAATGCCAAAGCCGGCAGCGCGGTCGAGAAAAGCAAAACCAGAGGTAATGCCACGACTGTTCAGGTTGGTAATAGTATTGTGTATCAAATAGATCGCGATGCTGATAACAGCAAGAATAGCGATAATTTGAAACAGCCAGGCACGAACCGCAGGGTTTGAAAAGGAGAGCGATCCTTTAACGGTTGGGCGGCGTTGGGACATAAGAAAACCTCGGTAACCATGACTCTGGAGTGGGCGCCGCATGTGCAGCGCCCGTTACAGCGCTTACGTCTTAACGTACTGGCGGAGCGTACTGGATGCCGCCGTTGTTCCAGAGATTGTTCTGGCCACGTTTGATTTTCAGCGCGCTGTCAGCACCGACGTTACGTTCAAAGATTTCAGAGTAGTTGCCCACTTTCTTGATGATGTTGTAGGCCCATTTGTTGTCGAGCTTCAGGTCTTTACCAAAATCACCTTCGGTGCCCAACAGATGCGCCATGTCTGGCGTTGCCGGTTTAGCCGCTTTCTCGTCAACGTTTTTCGAGTTAATGCCCATCTCTTCTGCGTTCAGCATGGCAAACAGCGTCCAGCGTACGATGGAGAACCAATCTTCATCACCGCGACGAACGACCGGGCCCAGCGGCTCTTTGGAGATAACTTCTGGCAGAACGATCCATTCAGCCGGGTTGCTCAGCTTAATGCGCAGCGCGTACAGCTGGGACTGGTCAGATGCCAGTGTATCGCAACGACCTGATTCCAGCGCTTTTGCGGATTCATCAGAACGGTCAAAGGTTACCGGCGTGTATTTCATATTGTTGGATTTAAAGTAATCCGCCACGTTAAGTTCGGTATCGGTACCCGCCTGAATACATACGGTTGCGCCATCCAGCTCTTTGGCGCTTTTCAGGCCTGCTTTGTTGTGGGTCAGGAAGCCGATACCGTCGTAATAGGTTACGCCAGTAAATGACATACCCATGCCTGCATCGCGTGAAGAGGTCCAGGTTGTGTTACGGGAAAGAATATCTACCTCGCCGGATTGCAGCGCAGTGAAACGCTCTTTAGCGGTCAGCGGGGTGTATTTTACTTTCGTGTCATCGCCAAATACGGCCGCAGCAACGCCACGGCATACATCTACATCGATACCGGTAAATTTACCGTTTGCATCTGCGTAAGAGAAGCCAGGGAGACCGTCACTGATACCGCACTGTACAAAACCTTTCTTCTTAACGGCATCCAGAGTTGTGCCAGCATGGGCTTGATTAGCAACGGCAAACAGCACGCCGGCAGCTGCCAGGCTGGCAATCATCATCTTTTTCATAATGCATCCTGTGTGGCGAAAAAATTATCGTTATATGGAGGCGTCCGGGAAACGCCTAAAACCTGTCTGTGGCTTTGGCCATACTCTTTAAAGCAAAGGTAGTGCCAGTTTTTGCGAACGCGGAAAAATGCGAGCCGCGAGCGCAATATGGAGAGTGTAGACAGGAAAAAATAACCGCAACGCCCTGCTATGGTGCAAAATTCCAACCTGCGCCACAAAACAGAGCAAAAAACTTTCACTTAGCCAATTCTGCTAACAAATAAGTTTCCTGGGTTAATATAAGCAAGGAAGTTAAACGTATTACTTTGTGAAACATGTCACGAGCAGGGATGAAATAATCAAAAATGTGGTGGGAAATCATGCGGAACTGCAGAATTATTTAAATAGTTTGCTCATTTTTGATGCTAAAAATTTACGCCGATAAAAAGAGGTGCACTGTAATAAAGCAAAGCGCGGCATAGCCGCGCTTTGGACCCGTTATTTAGTTAACGCGACGATACCCAGCGTTAAGCCTGCCAGTGCTGCAGCCCCTCCGGCAATCGCACCTGCGGTTTCCCAGTTATCCTGAGTTGTTCCTTTTACGCAGGTATTGGTATGGACCAGACGGCCCTGGTCGTCATACACAGGGACGCAAGGAGAGTCATGCGCACAGCCTGCCAGGGTAGCGGTAAGCAGAACAACGGAAATTAATCTTTTCATGATGTTACCTCTAAATAGTTCCGATCCCCGGTATCAAATAACGATACCAGTGCAGAATCGATACGCTATTTTAACATCGCGAATATTAAGAATGCTTCGTTCAATAATCTCAAAGTATGAGTAGTGTAAACATCATGGAGAGAATAACGATATTCCACCGAATTATGCAGAAAAAAAGGAAGTGCAAAAGAGGCTGCGAAAGTTTTGATAACAGAATATAAAAATTTCAGGTTTGTTATCTGCGATGAGCCAATGATTTTAATGAAGATTATGTAAATAGCAATAACAGAAAAGATTAAAAATACTGACAGGCATTTTTATAAGAGGGTGTGAAATTCAACACCCTTACTTATCTATTCTGTTGATATTTAAAAAACAGGTTCCTGTTGGCACAAGGTATTTCCCTGAGAACTGATAATTTCAGGCGTGACCGGGCGACCCAGAAGATAACCTTGTAAGGTATTGCATCCCAACTCAGTCAAAAAGGCTTGCTGTTCTGCGGTTTCAACCCCTTCCGCCACCACCTTCAAATTTAACGTTTTCGCCAGCGCGATGATAGCCGAGACGATAGTCGCATCGTCGCCATCGCTGCTGAGTTCTCTGACAAAAGCGCGATCAATTTTTAGTTCACATGCGGGAAGCCGCTTGAGATAGAGCAAGCTGGAATAGCCGGTACCAAAGTCGTCAATAGACGCCTGCACGCCTGCATCGGTAAGCTCCGTCAAGACACGAACACTCTCGTCAGGGTTGGTCATCGCCGTGGTTTCGGTAACTTCCAGAATTAGCGTGTCAGGTGGCACCCCATGCTTTTGCAGACTATCCATGATGGTCTGAACCAGCGATGGCTGTTCAAATTGCAGTGTTGATAAGTTGACCGCTACCGACCAGTCGATATTACCCTGCTCGCGCCATTCGCTTAACTGGCGACACGCTTCATCAATGACCCAGTTTCCAAGTGGGACAATCAGGCCGGTCTTTTCTGCCAACGGTAAAAAGATATCCGGAGAGAGCATCCCGCGTTTTGGATGCTGCCAGCGGAGCAGGGCTTCAAAGCCGATGATTGGTCCTGCTGGTGCCTGGAATTTGGGCTGATAAACCAGGCGGAACTCTTTACGTTCTGTTGCCAGCCACAGGTCGTTCATCAGCTGTAACTGCGTCTGCGCAAGGGTGTTCATGGAGGGCTGGAAGAAGTGATAGCCGTTTCGCCCCATATGTTTGGTGTGATACATCGCAGCGTCCGCGTTAAACATCAGTTCACGCTCATTTTTACCATCGTGCGGATAGAGAGCGATGCCAACGCTCAGGGTGACCATCATGTCATAGGGATCGATATTAAACGGTTTGTCGATAACGCGTACCAGCGAGCCTGCAAGCGCCGCTGCTTCATCAGGGGCGCATACTTCTGTTAACAGGACGAATTCGTCACCGCCCATACGAGCCAGCGTATATTGTCCGTTGAGCTGCTGTCTGAGGCGTTCAGTTACGGCAACCAGCAATTTATCGCCCACATCGTGCCCATAGGCGTCGTTAACGGTTTTAAAGCCGTCAAGGTCCATAAACATCAGAGCGAAGAAAGACCCTTCACGTCTGGCTTTATTTATCGCCTGATCCAGACGGTCTTCCAGCAGTACGCGGTTAGGCAGGCGCGTTAGGGTATCGTGTAGCGCCAGTTGGGCAAGTTCACGGTTTGCTTCTGCCAGTGAAGAAGCCAGTTGAGATGTTCGCGCCTGCAGGCGTGCATCCAGCATGGAAACGAGGAGGGTGATGCCGAGGATGGAAAATGCCACGACACTGACCAGTACGGCCAGCCAACTACCATTAACACCATGGTGACTCATTGGTTCCTGGTCAGGGAATTGCGCAGCCATCATGCCACTGTAATGCATACCGGCAATGGCGAGCCCCATCAAAATAGCCGCACCAAAGCGCATTAATGCTACCTGAGCGGCTTCATGGCGAAGACGGAAAGTTAGCCAGAGCGCGGCAAAAGAGGCGGTTAACGCAATGATGACCGAGACGGCGACCCAGAACATATCCCAGATAATAGCGGGTTCTACTTTCAGTGCTGCCATGCCCGTATAGTGCATAGCAACGATCCCCATACCCATCACAAAGGAACCGGGCAGAAGATGCAGCATCGTCAGTTCATTGCCGCTGACTAACCAGAGTGCGAACCATGAGGCGCCGATGGCGATGAGCATGGAGAGCGCCGTCAATAATGGGTCATAGCTCAGGTGCATTGAGATATCCATCGCCAGCATGCCGATAAAATGCATGGCCCAGATACCGATGCCCATTGCTACACCGCCGCCGGTCAACCACACCCATGATGAAGATCCTGAGCTGGTGGACACTCGACCTGCCATATTTAGCGCAGTATAGGAAGCCAGAATGGCGACAATAAAAGAAACAGCAACAAGGATTTGGTCGTATTGGCTAACCAGCATGATGTCATCAACTCATTCACAAAAGGTCTTATGCGTAACTACACTTGAGAAGACAAAAAAGGTGGTGACATTATCATTGCAAATGGACGACTCAAAACGGTTTCTCTGCTTGCACGAAGCAAGAGGCCGGATGGGAAAACAGCTAATTTAAATCAGCACAGTTCACCAGCTTGAGAGGATTGACGGAATCCATGTTTCGGCATTTATCTACCTCTGTTGTCAGGAATTCGATCCACTGCATGATCAATGCATCCAGCAACAGGACAGAAAGGGCAAAAATAACCAGCCAAAAATACTTTCGAATCATCCCGCATATCCTTTTCGTGCAACCATTCGTTGGGAATATACACGAAAATGTTATCGGCAGGAGTTGAGGAAAGATAAGTTTTTTGGCGGAATCCCGGCGAAAAAAAGCGCGTCCCCATGCCGGTCCGCGCCTTTTAATCAGCAGTCTCTGATGGCTATCAGTTCATGCCATATATTCAGAACCTACGTTTTTATGGTTCGTGCCAGTTTATTGATATTCATCTTCATGAAATAAAAAGATTAATTACCTTTTATTGCTCACCTGTGTACATTGTCGGTCATGGGGTAACATTGAGATGAGTGGTCAATGGGGTAGTCAGTGTTATGAATGAACTGAGGTTTTTATCGCTGGTGGTACGAACAAACTGAGCGATACGTCACTAAGAAAAATGTTGGGCTGGGAAAGCCCTGCTGAAAATTTTATACGTTGCCGTGTGGCCGGAACGCTTGCCGCAAAGGCGCGTCACCGCCAGCGCATGACCGCTCCGGAATATCGATGACGCAAGCCTGCGCCCCGGAGATAATCCTTCTTCATGGCGGTGCTGGTGGCCCTGTAATTTACGCATTTATCGTTTCTGTAGGAAAGGACTTGCCAGAAACACCGGCAGGGCACTATCTGGCAATAAGATGGGGTTATTCGCAGGAGGCGTAAAACTCTTCTTTGCTGTATCCATACCACGCAGAGCATTTCTGTGCTGTTGCGGGTACCTTTACAGTGGCAGTTTTATGTGTTTCTTTGTACTGGCAAACAAGAAATACGGACGTGTTATGCTCCTTCGCATAATCCTGTGAGTCCTTAAGTGTCCATACCAGTTCTTCATCCGTATCCGGCAATAATGAAGCCCTTTCTTCTGGCGGCCCGACGAAAACATCAACTAAATTCATTCGGTGTTTTTTGTTGCCTTCTTTTAAAACAGGCGGGCAGTTTACTTTTTCGGCAAAAACAGAACTGGAAAAAAGTAAGGCCACGCTACCTAAAATTAATGTTTTACTCCACGACATAGTAATTCCCTCCGACGTTTTCGGGGCGCAGTTGCTGAGTGAAGCGGATTGTTCGCTGACTGACAGAGTGAGGTGTTATTACTTTTTCGCCTCGCTTATCGGTACTGTGTCCCATCCACTGATCCAGAACCTGAATCCCATTTGCATCTTGCCCGGGGTAAATTGCTGCGTGGGATCTGCCGTCTGTGTGATTTCCGTATCGACCATAGGCATCAAACGTTGCTATTGCTGTGCCCGGGGTAATCTATGTATTTCCTTTAACCAGTACGCCGCGTCGCCATGCTGCCGTTCGCGGCCAGAGGGCTAACGCGCATAGTTAACCGCATTGCTAATTCGCAACTCACTGCGCCGTTGGCGCCCATCCCTGTACAGCCCGTAGATATCTCACGTTATCGTTCGGTGTAGTTATATGTAATCAGTGGTGTAGTCAGTTCAATAAAAAAGGCGCTATCCCATGCCGAGTAGCGCCTTTTTAAACAGTCACTTAGCTGATGATTATCAGTTCATGCCGTATTTTTTCAGTTTCTTACGCAGCGTACCACGGTTGATACCCATCATCAGGGCAGCGCGGGTTTGGTTGCCGCGGGTGTATTGCATCACCATGTCCAACAGTGGCTGTTCAACCTCAGCCAGTACCAGCTCATACAGGTCATTAACATCCTGACCGTTCAGTTGAGCAAAATAGTTCTTCAGTGCCTGTTTAACCGAGTCACGCAGGGGCTTTTGAGTTACCTGATCCTGAGAGTTAACGGTAGAAACGGTCAGTACGTCAGAATTTACGCGTTGTTCGAACATAGTTCTGTCAGCTCTTTATTTCATTACGCAAGATTTTCGAAGTATGCCTCCAACGCCTCCAGCTGTTCGCTGGCATCCTCTATGGCGTTGAATGTGCGCCGAAACTGGTCATTTGGAGCGTGCTCCTGGAGATACCAGGAGACGTGTTTACGTGCAATTCGGTACCCTTTTGCCTGACCATAAAAGTCATGCAATTCCCGAACATGCGCGCAAAGCAAGCGCTTAACCTCTGCCAAAGGCAGTGGGGCGAGCAGCTCCCCAGTGTCCAGATAATGCTGGATTTCCCGAAAGATCCAGGGTCTTCCCTGAGCTGCACGGCCTATCATCAGGGCATCAGCCCCCGTATAGTCGAGTACAGCTCTGGCTTTAAGCGGGTCAGTGATGTCACCATTCGCGATAATCGGAATGGAAACCTTCTGCTTAACTGCCCGAATGCTGTCGTACTCAGCGTCTCCGTTGAACAAACAGGCGCGGGTGCGTCCATGTATGGTCAGAGCCTGAATGCCACAGTCTTCAGCCAGTTGGGCAATTTCTACGCAGTTACGGTGTTCCGGAGCCCAGCCAGTGCGAATCTTAAGCGTGACAGGCACTTCCACTGCTTCCACTACCGCGCTCAGGATAGACTTCACCAGGTCCGGGTATTGCAGCAGGGCAGAGCCCGCAAGCTTGCGATTCACTTTCTTTGCCGGGCAGCCCATATTGATATCAATAATCTGGGCGCCGCTTTCTACATTGATACGTGCGGCTTCCGCCATTTCTTCCGGGTCACTACCGGCAATTTGCACGGTACGAATACCGGGCTCATCAATATGCACCATCCGCAGTCTTGACTTGTCACTCTCCCAAACCTGCGGGTTGGAGGACATCATCTCGGATACCGTTAATCCGGCCCCCATCTCGTAGCACAACGTCCGAAATGGTCTGTCAGTAATGCCAGCCATTGGCGCTGCGATCAGTCGATTTCTGAGCTGGTAGTGTCCGATGCGCATGAGTTAAGAAATGACCATACTGTGACTGCAAGGCGGCGTATATTACGCATTTTTCGCACGAGATGAAAGGCCAAACTTTGACCAATCCACTGTCGCAGATCAATGAATCACAGCGTAAGGCGGCTGTTGAAAATATTAATGATTTAAAATCATTGGGTTATATATTGATGGTGAATTTGTGAGCAAATATAAATTCGTCAAACTTCTCTGTTTTTCTTCATGAGAACCCTGATTCAGCGGCATATTTTGCTGTTTTAATCGTCAAAAAAGAGGGTGAAAATGAGATCAGACTCCCATTTTCACCCTATGGAGCATTATGTTGCTGAATGCTTCACGGTCTCATTGCCATGCAATCGGCTTACTTTTTCTGCCCGGTAATGCGGCACCATTCTTCTTTTTCCACTACGTCATCGAGTGTGAAGGTATCACGATAGGCTTCACATACGCTTTCGGCCTGGCTGGCGAGGATGCCGGAAAGGCCGAGCAGGCCTCCTGAGACCGGCAGTACGCTGATAAGCGGGGCAAGCTCGCGCAAAGGGCCTGCCAGAATATTGGCGACCACCACGTCCGCCTGCATTGCGTCTGGCTGCTCATGTGGGAGATACAGTTCCAGACGCTCAGAGACGCCGTTGCGCTCTGCGTTGTCACGGCTCGCCTGAATAGCCTGCGGGTCGATATCAATACCGATCGCTTTCTCCGCCCCCAGTTTCAGCGCGGCAATCGCCAGAATGCCGGAACCGCAGCCGAAGTCGATCACGGTTTTACCCGCTAAATCCAGACCATCAAGCCACTGCAGACACAACGAAGTGGTCGGATGCGTGCCCGTACCGAACGCCAGGCCCGGATCGAGCATCACGTTTACCGCGTTTTTGTCCGGCACATCGCGCCAGCTCGGGCAGATCCAGAGGCGTTCGCCAAAGCGCATCGGGTGGAAGTTATCCATCCATTCACGCTCCCAGTCTTTATCTTCGAGCTGTTCAATTTTGTGTGCGAAACCTGCAACCAGCAGCGGATGTTGCTCAAGGATCGCCACTACCTCATTCATGTCGGTTTCGGCATCGAACAGGCCAATAACATCGGTATCACCCCACAGGCGCGTCTCACCCGGCAGCGGTTCGAAGACCGGCGTGTCATGCGTGTCCTGAAAGGTGATGGAGACCGAACCGGCTTCCATCAGCGCATCGCTCAGATCTTCGGCGTTAGCGCCGGTTGTATTCAGTTTTAGTTGGATCCACGGCATGGCAAAACTCTTTATTTATCAGGAGAAATCGTAGCGGTCTGTGAGACGGGTTGACCGAAACGGTTCCCGACCACAAACGCCAGTAAACTTAACAGCAACGAAGGCACAATCGGATGGAAGCCCAGGTACTGAATCTTAAACGTTGCAAGTACGGCATAAAGCACGCCGCCGACTATCATGGCGCTTAGCGCGCCTGCCGCGTTTGCTCGTTCCCAGTAAAGCCCCAGCACCAGTGGCCACAGGAACACGGCTTCCAGCCCACCAAACGCCAGCAGGTTCAGCCAGATGATCATCTCTGGTGGTCGCCATGCGGCAAGCATCATTAAAATACCGAGCACCAGGGTGATGATCATGGAGATGCGTTTCAGACGCTGCTCATTACGTAGTTGTTCCGGGCGCGTGTTCAGCCAGAGATCTTTAATGATCGTAGCGGACGCCTGCAAAAGATGGGCGTTAACGTTCGACATAATTGCCGCCATTGGCGCGGCCAGGAATAACCCGGCGGCAAACGGCGGCAGCACTTCAACCATCAGCGTTGGGATAACCAGGTCAGGTACTTTCAAATCAGGCAGCACCGCGCGTCCCAGGGCTCCGGCCAGATGCATGCCCAGCATCAGAAGGGTCACCACAATGGTACCGATGATAATGCCCCGATGTACGGCTTTGCTGTCTTTATAGGAGATGCAGCGAACAGCGGTGTGGGGAAGGCCAATTACGCCGAAACAGACTAACACCCAGAACGACGCCATAAACGCGGGGGAAAGAATGTCATCGCCCCCCTGCGGCGTGACCAGCTTCGGATCGATATGCTGTAACTTATCTACGGCACTGTGTAAGCCCCCTGCGGCATGGACCACGCCGACCAGTAAGACAATAGTGCCGACCAGCATCACCATTCCTTGCATGGTGTCATTCAGTACACTGGCACGAAAACCGCCAAATGCTGTGTAGAGCGCGATACTGATCCCGAATATCAGCAGCCCGGATTCATACTCAATACCGGCGGCGGTTTCCAGCAGGCGAGCACCGCCGATAAATTGTACGGCAATGGCCCCCACAAACGCGACCAGCAGGCTGATACTGGCGATCCACACTACGGTGCGGCTTTGATAGCGCGCCAGCAGCATATCGTTAAGCGTGATGGCGTTGTAGCGGCGGGCGAGAATCGCAAATTTTTTACCGAGTATGCCCAGTGATAGCCAGATGGTAGGTACCTGAATCATGGCCAGCAGCACCCAACCCAAGCCGTATTTATAGGCTGCTCCCGGGCCGCCAATAAAAGAGCTGGCGCTGATATAGGAGGTGGTGAGCGTCATCGCCAGCACCAGCCCTCCCATCGAACGACTGCCAAGAAAATACTCGGTCAGAAAGGTTCCGGATGTACGTTGACGCATAGCGTAGACCGACAAACCTAAGACAATCAGCATATAGGCAATCAGAGGAATAATGACTTCAAGCCGCATCGTTATCCTCCAGTGAGATATCGCGGAAGATAAAGCGTACCATCGCCCAGCACAGCAGAATAAACACCAGCGGCGTTAACAGGCAGGCTATTTCAAACCAGTGTGGTAAGCCGGTAAACCCCATCATTGAATCTGGTAAGTAAGCAGTTACTAACCATGCGATGAGGTAGAGGAGGGTCAGCCACAGCGCCCAGCGCGCTTCTTTGTGGGCCTGAACAAAACGCTTGTCCATTTTGTGTCCCATGTGGATAAAGAAAGCGGGGATTGTACCTTATGGATACTCCATGATCCTCTTAAATAAAAAAGGCCGGAACTCCGGCCTTTCGCATAGATACATCACCAGGTCTTACTTTTCGTTCAGACCGAGTTTCTTTTCCAGATAGTGGATATTAGTGCCACCCTGCTGGAATTTCTCATCACTCATGATGCGCATCTGCAGATCTACGTTGGTTTTGATGCCGTCAATGATCAGCTCCTGCAACGCATTTTTCATACGCGCAATTGCCACATCACGGTTCTCACCAAAGCAAATCAACTTGCCGATCATTGAGTCATAGTACGGCGGCACAGTGTAACCGGCGTAAATGTGCGATTCCCAGCGCACGCCAAAACCGCCTGGCGCGTGGAAACGGGTGATTTTACCCGGACTCGGCAGGAAGGTATTCGGATCTTCGGCGTTGATACGGCATTCCACCGCATGGCCTTTCACCACAACTTCTTCCTGTTTGATGGACAGTGGCTGACCGGCAGCGATACGCAACTGCTCTTTGATCAGATCCACGCCAGTGATCATTTCGGTCACCGGATGTTCCACCTGGATACGGGTGTTCATTTCAATGAAATAGAACTCACCGTTTTCGAACAGGAACTCAAACGTACCTGCCCCACGGTAGCCGATATCCACACAGGCTTTGGCGCAACGCTCGCCGATATAGCGGCGCAGTTCCGGGGTGATGCCCGGAGCCGGCGCCTCTTCGACAACTTTCTGGTGACGACGCTGCATGGAGCAGTCGCGTTCGGCCAGATAAATGGCGTTGCCCTGGCCGTCTGCCAGTACCTGGATCTCGATGTGACGAGGATTTTCCAGGTATTTTTCCATGTACACCATGTCATTGTTGAACGCCGCTTTGGCTTCAGCTTTGGTCATGGCAATGGACTGCGCCAGTTCAGCGTCACCGCGAACCACGCGCATACCGCGACCGCCGCCGCCGCCGGACGCCTTGATGATAACCGGGTAGCCAATGCGTTTGGCATGCGCGCGGTTTACGTCCATATCGTCGCCCAGCGGGCCGTCTGAGCCCGGTACGGTCGGTACGCCCGCTTTCTTCATGGCAGTAATCGCCGACACTTTGTCGCCCATCAGGCGAATGGTGTCTGCTTTCGGTCCGATGAAGATAAAGCCGGACTGCTCAACCTGCTCGGCAAAGTTGGCGTTCTCTGAGAGGAAACCATAACCGGGGTGAATCGCCACCGCGCCGGTGATCTCCGCCGCGCTGATGATAGCCGGGATGTTCAGATAGCTTTTTACGGACGGCGCCGGTCCGATACAGACCGTCTCATCCGCCAGGAGTACGTGTTTTAAATCGCGATCCGCAGTCGAATGCACAGCGACGGTCTTGATGCCCAGTTCTTTACAGGCACGAAGAATACGCAGTGCAATCTCGCCGCGGTTAGCGATGACAATTTTATCCAGCATGTGCGCCTCGTTATTCGATGACGACCAGCGGCTCGTCAAACTCTACCGGCTGGCCACTTTCAACCAGAATGGCTTTCACTACGCCCGCTTTGTCGGCTTCGATCTGGTTCATCATTTTCATGGCTTCAACGATGCACAGGGTATCGCCTACATTGACTTTCTGGCCGACTTCACAGAACGCTTTTGCGTCCGGGCTCGGCGTGCGGTAGAAGGTCCCGACCATCGGGGAACGTACGATGTGACCACTGATTTGCGCAGCCGCAGGTTCTGCTGCCGTAGCCGGAGCTGCGGGAGCGACTGCGCCAGAAAGCGCAGGGGCTGGCTGCTGCATAACCGGAGCCGCATAAGCTTGCTGCATCACCGGGAAGCCCGTGTTCACCGGTGCGCGGCTGATGCGTACAGACTCTTCGCCTTCAGAAATTTCCAGTTCAGCGATGCCTGATTCTTCAACCAGTTCGATCAGTTTTTTAATCTTACGAATATCCATGAGTGGGTTCCGTACTCTTGTTTAGTTTGATTGTGACAGGCGTTTTACCGCCGTCTGTAAAGCGTATGTACAACTGCCAGCATCAGGTCCGAAGACCACGCCAGTAGCGATTTCGGAGAGCCAGGAATGATGGCGAGATGGTTCGTGCGCATGCGTATTGCCCTGAGTGAACTCAGTAAAGTCGAAGGGTGCCATAGGTTTCCGACTTGCGTGCTCCCGGCATGTTAAGATTGGGGCCGTTTAAAAGCAAAATGCGCAACTTACCAGCCATCGTGCTGCTATCTCCTGCAATTTTCCGGTAAAAAACAAAATATACCTTCATTGCGTGGTTGTCACCTTTTTGGACCTTAAAAAGCCCGCCGGGCAAAACCAAAGTCGCACATTATAACTATTTCGTAGCATTTAGCAGCTAAATACTGGTCTTATCAGGGAAGATTATCAACCGCATTTGGTTTTTAACCCTGCGATTGATAATGGAATTGCGGAGGACTGCACATATCGAAACTTTAGCGCCACCACTGGCGGAACTTCTTGTATCGCCACGCTAAAAGCACGAATGCAGCAACTGCATAAAGGAGGGGTAATGGCGATAAAATCTTCACGGACCACAGATAATGGATGGGGGCCAGGATCGCGACCAGATAGACGAAATTATGCAATAGTTGCCATCTTTTGCCCATTTTTCGCTGCGCCCATTGGGTAGATGTGGCTGCCAGTGCCAACAGGATAAACCAGCTCACAATTCCTAACATTAAATACGGGCGCGTTATCAGCTCCTGGCCAAGCAGCGCCAGATTGTTGATGCCCAGCTCCAGCAGTGCGTAACTGGTCAGGTGCAATGTTGCCCACGCAAAACACCATAGTCCAAGTAAACGACGGGTGCGAATAAGCAACGGTTGTTTAGCGTAGCGCGCCAGTGGCGCAACCAGCAAGCCTGCCAGTAAAAATTTCAGCGCCATTCTGCCGGTAAAATGTTGAATATCTTTTGCCGGGTCGGCACTAAAATACCCCTGCGACGATGCCCAAAACAACCAGACAAACGGCAAAAAACCTGCCAGGTGCAGTAATACTTTAAGCCAGACCACCTGTTTTGCTGTTAAACGCACTCAAAAGTTCTCCCGCAGATCCAAACCACGATAAAGGGACGCCACTTCGTCCGCATAGCCATTAAAGAGAAGCGTAGGCTGGCGTTTTACATCCAGCACACCGCCGGAGCCGATAAAGCGTTCGGTCGCTTGTGACCAGCGAGGATGGTCGACATGCGGATTCACGTTAGCAAAAAAACCATACTCATTTGGCGCAGCAAGATTCCAGGTAGTAGGGGGACGTTCTTTCGTTAGCTTGATGCTGACTATCGATTTAATTCCCTTAAAGCCGTATTTCCACGGAACGGTCAGGCGGATCGGTGCCCCATTTTGGGGTGGCAACGCTTTCCCATAAACGCCAACTGACAATAGGGTGAGGGGATGCATGGCTTCATCTATACGTAACCCTTCTACGTAGGGATATTCCAGGCCGCCGCCAATGAAGCGATCCTTCTGACCTGGCATCTCGTCAGGTGCATAAAGCGTTTGAAATGCCACATATTTTGCGTTGCTGGTAGGTTCGACCAGGGACAGCAGTTTATGCAGTGGGAAGCCCGTCCATGGAATCACCATCGACCAGGCCTCAACACAGCGCATGCGGTAGATTCGCTCCTCCAGCGGGAAACGTGTGGTAAGCGCGTGATAATCGAGCGTAAGGGGTTTGGCAACTTCGCCGTCAATTTTTAGAGTCCATGGATTGGTTTTCATGCTTCCCGCGTTGGCTGCGGGATCGGCTTTATCCAGTCCAAACTCATAGAAATTGTTATAGCCCGTTACTTTATCTTCCGGAGTCAGGGTCAGCGCGTTTTGCCACTGCTCTGGTTTGCTAAACTGCAAGGGTTTGCCAGAAGTTGCTTTAGGCCGATCGTTTCCTTTAAACCAGTCAAGTAGATCGGCGCGCGCAGTGGGAGACAGACTCAGTGCAGCGGCACTGATGCCCAGCGTTTTCAGGATCTGGCGACGTCGCAGCATAAATACGGATTCGGCGGTGACATCGGATTCAGTAAGTTTTTTCTTTTGCATAATCTTCCCCCTTTTCAATACTTGTAGCACGGCGAATATGCGGTCGGGGGATTATCACGAAAAATTGAAATCTGGTGGTTTACTTACCGTGGGTAGCCTTTGCTCCCCTGGACGATTGGCAAAAAAATTCTGAGGACTATACTCGCATAGTTGTATGCAATACTGATTGCCAGCGGCGTCAGGCCTGCTAGTATGCCAGGCTCATTTTCTGGTTAGCGCTTACTTTGTTTTTTCCGGGTTTGCCGCGTCTCGTTCTTTTACACTACGGAGTTAACACAAGGATGCGATTAACGACGAAATTCTCAGCTTTTGTGACGCTACTAACCGGGCTGGCAATATTTGTTACCCTGGTTGGCTGCTCGCTGAGTTTTTATAACGCCATTCAGTCTAAGGTGGCGAACCGCGTAGAAGCGGTTGCGGCGGTGGTTGATACCCGTTTGATTTTTATGTCCCCCTCTGCCATCTCATCTCATCTTGATGAATTGATGGTGCCAGTGGACATTGTAGGTATTGAGGTCCGTCAGGGAAAAAAAACTGTTCTGCAGCACACCCGCAAAAGCAGTTATCGTCCGGCCGGCAGTAATTACCAGTATCGTGAATTAGAGATTAACTCCCTTAAAAACCCTGGCATGACCATGACGCTGGTCTACCAGGACCCGATGGCTAACTATTTCCGTTCGCTTATGACCACCGTGCCGTTGACACTGGCGATCGGCTTTATGGTCCTGATTATTTTCCTCTCCGTACGCTGGCTGCGCCGACAACTCTCGGGTCAGGAGTTACTCGAACTTCGCTCTACCCGTATTCTTAATGGGGAGCGCGGAGCGCAGGCGCGTGGTTCTGTTTATGAATGGCCATCCCGCGCCAGCAGCGCGCTGGATGTGTTGCTTTCAGAAATCCAGTTTGCCAGTGACCAACGCAGCCATATTGACACGCTGATTCGCTCCTATGCCGCGCAGGATACCAAAACCGGTCTCAATAACCGTCTGTTCTTTGATAATCAACTGGCTACGCTGCTTGAGGATCAGGAGAAAGTAGGTGCGCACGGCGTTGTAATGATGATCCGGCTACCTGATTTTGAATTATTGCGCGATAGCTGGGGGCGTCCCGCCGTCGAAGAGCATCTGTTTATGCTCATTAACCTGTTATCGACATTTATTATGCGTTATCCCGGTGCGCTGCTTGCGCGCTACCACCGCAGTGATTTTACCGTGCTGTTACCACACCGCACCTTGAAAGAAGCGGAAAGTATCGCCGGACAGATTCTCAAAGCGGTAGACGGCCTGCAACCCAGCAAGATGCTCGATCATGAAGATATGATGCATATTGGTATTTGCGCCTGGCGCAGCGGCCAGTCGACGGAGCAAGTCATGGAACATGCCGAAGCGGCGACCCGTAATGCGGTACTGCAAGGGGGGAATAGCTGGTCAGTTTACGACGATACGCTGCCTGAGCAGGGGCGCGGCAACGTTCGCTGGCGCACGCTAATTGAGCAAATGCTTAGTCGTGGCGGCCCACGGGTCTACCAGAAGCCTGCAGTGAATCGCGAAGGGATTGTTCACCATCGCGAACTGATGTGCCGCATATATGATGGCGACCAGGAGGTTATTTCTGCGGAATATATGCCTATGGTGCTGCAGTTTGGCCTGTCTGAGGAGTATGACCGCCTGCAAATTGGACGTCTCATTCCTTATTTACGTTACTGGCCGGAGGAAAACCTCGCCATGCAGGTGACGGTGGAGTCGCTGATTCGGCCACGTTTTCAGCGTTGGCTGCGCGATACCTTAATGCAATGTGAAAAATCGCAGCGTCGACGGATTATTTTTGAACTTGCCGAGGCTGATGTTTGTCAACATATCAGCCGGTTACAACCGGTGGTGCGGTTAATTAATGCGTTAGGCTCGCGAGTTGCTGTCACGCAGGCGGGTCTCACCCTGGTCAGTACCAGCTGGATTAAAGCGCTGGACGTTGAATTGCTAAAACTTCATCCTGGGATTGTCCGGAACATTGAGAAACGCACGGAAAATCAGCTACTGGTGCAAAGCCTTGTGGAGGCCTGCAAAGGTACGCATACGCGCGTTTTCGCCACTGGCGTTCGTTCGCGTGGTGAGTGGCAGACGCTGATTGAACGTGGCGTTTCAGGTGGTCAGGGAGATTTTTTTGCTTCCTCCCTGCCGCTTGACACCAATGTGAAAAAATATTCGCAAAGATACTCGGTTTGAACTGCCGTTTAAGCCGTTTTCACGTAGAATAACGCGCGCTGTATCGTACGTATGGGGGTGTGCTTGCCTGCCCGCCAGATTGCCACAGCGCGAACGCTAGTTTTAACCTTTGACAGGTTGCAAACGCAGGGTAAGGATTGCTCCCGCCATTGTTTACTCCTGAAGGAGTCAGGTTGTTTGTAACAAAGGAAACAAACTGCACTAATTTTCACCGTAGCAGATGATTTTTGCGCCTTGTCGCTGCTGCGTGTGGTTGGTAAAGTAAGCGGATTTTGTTTTCCGCCCCAGCTTTCAGGATTATCCCTTAGTATGTTGAAAAAATTTCGTGGCATGTTTTCCAATGACTTGTCCATTGACCTGGGTACCGCGAATACCCTCATTTATGTAAAAGGACAAGGCATCGTATTGAATGAGCCTTCCGTTGTGGCCATTCGTCAGGATCGTGCTGGTTCACCGAAAAGCGTGGCCGCGGTAGGTCATGATGCGAAGCAGATGCTGGGCCGTACGCCGGGCAATATTGCTGCGATTCGTCCAATGAAAGACGGTGTTATCGCTGACTTCTTCGTGACTGAAAAAATGCTCCAGCACTTCATCAAACAAGTGCACAGCAACAGCTTTATGCGCCCAAGCCCACGCGTGCTGGTGTGTGTACCGGTTGGTGCGACCCAGGTTGAGCGCCGTGCTATTCGTGAATCCGCGCAGGGCGCAGGTGCGCGTGAAGTGTTCCTGATCGAAGAGCCGATGGCCGCTGCAATTGGTGCGGGTCTGCCGGTGTCCGAAGCAACCGGTTCAATGGTGGTGGATATCGGTGGCGGTACTACAGAAGTTGCCGTTATCTCTCTGAACGGCGTCGTGTACTCCTCCTCTGTACGCATCGGTGGCGACCGTTTCGATGAAGCGATTATTAACTACGTGCGTCGTAACTACGGCTCTCTGATCGGTGAAGCGACCGCTGAACGTATTAAACACGAAATCGGTTCTGCCTACCCGGGTGACGAAGTGCGCGAAATCGAAGTGCGCGGTCGTAATCTGGCGGAAGGTGTTCCTCGCGGTTTCACCCTGAACTCTAACGAGATTCTGGAAGCGCTGCAGGAACCGTTGACCGGTATCGTGAGTGCGGTGATGGTTGCGCTGGAACAGTGCCCGCCAGAACTGGCGTCCGATATTTCTGAGCGCGGTATGGTTCTGACCGGTGGTGGCGCGTTGCTGCGCAACCTTGACCGCCTGTTAATGGAAGAGACAGGTATTCCTGTCGTAGTTGCAGAAGATCCACTGACTTGCGTAGCGCGTGGCGGCGGCAAGGCGCTGGAAATGATCGATATGCACGGCGGCGATTTGTTCAGCGAAGAATAGTCTGATTCAGATTCGGGGCGAAGATATCGCCCCGTATTTGTCTGGCCTGAGAATACGCAAAGCCTATGAAGCCAATTTTTAGCCGTGGCCCGTCGCTACAGATTCGCCTTTTCCTGGCGGTGGTAGTGGCGCTCGGAGTCATTATTGCCGACAGCCGCCTCGGTACGTTCAGTCAAATTCGAACGTACATGGATACTGCCGTCAGTCCTTTCTATTTTATTTCCAATGGTCCTCGCGAATTATTAGATAGCGTTTCACAAACGATCTCGTCGCGCGATCAACTTGAGCTTGAAAACCGGGCATTGCGTCAGGAGCTGCTGCTGAAAAACAGCGAGCTGCTGATGTTAGGGCAATATAAACAGGAGAACGCGCGACTGCGTGAGCTGCTGGGTTCGCCGCTGCGTCAGGACGAACAGAAAATGGTCACTCAGGTTATCTCAACGGTCAACGATCCGTATAGCGATCAGGTTGTTATCGACAAGGGCAGCGTAAACGGTGTTTATGAAGGCCAGCCGGTAATCAGCGATAAAGGCGTGGTAGGTCAGGTTGTCGCGGTGGCCAAATTGACCAGCCGGGTGCTGTTGATTTGTGATGCGACTCATGCGCTGCCGATTCAGGTACTGCGTAACGATATTCGTGTTATTGCCGCAGGCAATGGCTGTACTGACGATCTGCAACTGGAGCATTTGCCAGCAAATACCGATATTCGGGTAGGCGATGTGCTGGTAACTTCCGGTCTGGGTGGGCGTTTCCCTGAAGGTTATCCTGTTGGGGTGGTCTCCTCCGTAAAACTCGACACGCAGCGGGCGTACACCGTTATTCAGGCGCGTCCTACCGCAGGCTTGCAGCGTCTGCGCTATTTATTATTGCTGTGGGGAGCCGATCGTAACGGTACGAATCCAATGACGCCGGAAGAAGTACACCGCGTGGCTAACGAACGCCTGATGCAGATGATGCCGCAAGTGTTGCCTGCACCAGATGCGATGGGGCCACCTGCGCCTATTCCTGCACCTGCAACCGGTATTGCCGGGCCACCATCACCTTCTCAGGGTACCCGGGGAGGCCAATAGTGGCAAGTTACCGTAGCCAGGGGCGCTGGGTTATCTGGCTCTCGTTTCTTATCGCATTGTTGCTTCAAATTATGCCCTGGCCGGATGACATTCTTGTCTACCGGCCAAACTGGGTATTGCTTATCCTGCTTTACTGGATTCTGGCGCTACCGCATCGCGTAAATGTCGGCACAGGTTTCGTTATGGGTGCCATACTGGATCTCATTAGCGGATCCACGCTGGGCGTACGTGCGTTGTCTCTGAGCATTATCGCTTATCTGGTTGCGCTTAAATTTCAACTGTTCCGCAACCTGGCGCTGTGGCAACAGGCGCTGGTGGTGATGGTATTGTCGCTGGCAACAGAAGTCATCGTCTTCTGGGCTGAGTTTCTGGTCATTAATGTCTCCTTCAAACCAGAGATTTTCTGGAGTAGCTTCGTTAATGGCGTGCTTTGGCCATGGCTTTTCCTGCTTATGCGTAAAATTCGCCAGCAGTTTGCCGTGCAATAAAGGTTTCTATGACATCGATTTGGCTTGCCTCTGGTTCTCCGCGCCGTCAGGAATTGCTCACTCAACTGGGCGTCACCTTCGAGCGAATTATTCCCGGTATTGAAGAGCAACGTCAGGCGCAAGAAAGCGCCCAACATTATGTTGTTCGACTGGCAAGGGAAAAGGCGCTCGCAGGCGTAGCGATGGTTTCCCGCGATTTACCGGTGCTGGGGGCAGACACCATTGTCATATTTAATGGTGAAGTGCTTGAAAAACCGAAAGACTCCTCGCATGCTGCTAAAATGCTGCGACAGCTCTCTGGTCAGACCCATCAGGTGATGACGGCCGTCGCGCTGGCGGATAGCCAACACCTGCTGGATTGTCTGGTGACAACCGAGGTGACATTCCGGGCCCTTTCTGATGATGATATTGCTACCTATGTTGCCAGCGGTGAGCCGATGGACAAAGCAGGCGCGTATGGAATTCAGGGGCTGGGTGGCTGTTTTGTCAGGAAAATAAACGGGAGTTATCACGCTGTGGTGGGTTTACCGCTGGTAGAGACCTGGGAACTGTTGAGCAACTTTAACGCATTGCGCGAGGGAAGAGACAATCATGACGGCTGAATTGTTAGTCAACATTACGCCATCGGAAACACGCGTGGCCTACATCGATGGCGGTATCCTGCAAGAGATTCACATCGAACGTGAAGCGCGACGCGGGATTGTAGGCAATATCTACAAGGGTCGGGTCAGTCGCGTACTGCCTGGTATGCAGGCGGCTTTTGTAGATATTGGTCTGGATAAGGCCGCGTTTCTTCACGCCTCGGACATTATGCCTCACACCGAATGTGTGGCGGGGGAAGAGCAGAAGAATTTCACCGTTCGTGATATCTCTGAACTGGTACGTCAGGGGCAAGATCTGATGGTTCAGGTGGTGAAGGATCCGCTGGGAACCAAAGGCGCTCGCCTGACCACAGACATCACCTTACCTTCTCGCTATCTGGTCTTCATGCCAGGCGCGTCACACGTCGGGGTTTCTCAGCGTATCGAAAGCGAGGCTGAACGCGAGCGACTCAAGCAGGTTGTTTCTGAGTATTGTGATGAGCAGGGCGGCTTCATTATTCGCACGGCGGCAGAAGGGGTATGCAATGAAGATCTCGCCGCTGACGCTGCCTACCTCAAGCGGGTGTGGACGAAGGTAATGGAGCGCAAAAAGCGTCAGCAGACCCGGTGCAAGCTCTACGGCGAACTGGCACTGGCGCAGCGTGTCCTACGTGACTTTGCCGATGCTCAACTCGACCGGATCCGCGTTGACTCACGTCTGACCTATGAGATGTTGCTGGAGTTCACTGCGGAATACATGCCGGAAATGACCAGCATGATTGAACACTACAGTGGTCGCCAGCCGATATTTGATCTCTATGACGTTGAGAATGAAATTCAGCGCGCGCTGGAAAGAAAAGTGGAACTGAAATCCGGCGGCTATCTGGTTATCGACCAGACCGAAGCGATGACGACGGTGGATATCAACACCGGGGCGTTTGTTGGCCACCGTAACCTTGATGATACCATTTTCAATACCAATATTGAGGCCACACAGGCTATTGCTCGCCAGCTGCGTTTACGTAATCTCGGCGGCATTATCATTATTGATTTCATTGATATGAATAATGATGACCACCGCCGCCGCGTCCTGCACTCACTGGAACAAGCGTTGAGTAAGGACCGTGTGAAGACCAGCATAAATGGTTTCTCTCAACTCGGTCTGGTTGAGATGACCCGTAAACGCACGCGTGAAAGTGTGGAGCATGTTCTCTGTAATGAATGCCCCACCTGCCATGGAAGAGGCACAGTAAAAACGGTGGAAACCGTCTGCTACGAAATCATGCGCGAGATTGTTCGCGTACACCATGCTTACGACTCGGATCGTTTCCTGGTCTATGCTTCTCCTGCTGTGGCGGAAACCCTGAAAGGGGAAGAGTCCCATGCGCTGGCTGAGGTCGAAATCTTTGTCGGTAAGCAAGTTAAAGTGCAAATTGAGCCGCTCTATAATCAGGAGCAGTTTGATGTGGTGATGATGTAAAAGACGATTACGTCCAGACGTTTGTTGACAAGGAGAGGTGCGTGAGGCGATTGCCGGGGATATTGCTGCTTACAGGGGCGACGCTGGTAGTGATAGTGGCGCTGCTGGTAAGTGGGCTGCGCCTTGTCCTGCCCCATCTGGATAGCTGGCGCCCGGAAATCCTGGCGAAAATTCAGGCACAAACAGGGATTGCGGTTGATGCGAGTCATCTGAACGCCAGTTGGGAAAATTTCGGCCCTATCCTCGACGTTCGTGATGTTAAAGCCACCCTCAAAGATGGCGGCGATCTGTCCGTTAAACGCGTCACCCTGGCGCTGGACGTGTGGCAAAGCCTGCTACAAATGCGCTGGCAGTTCCGCGATCTCACGTTTTATCAGTTAGCTGTGCGCACAAATACCCCGTTGCAGCGCAATGATGATGATAATGCGATCGAAACAGATCGCATCAGCGACCTGTTCCTTCGCCAGTTCGATCACTTCGATCTGCGCGACAGTCGACTGAGCTTTTTGACTCTCTCCGGCCAGCGCGCCGAACTCGCAATCCCGCAATTGACCTGGCTTAACAGTAATGACCGGCACCGCGCAGAAGGCCAGGTGAGTCTGTCCAGCCTGACCGGGCAACACGGCGTTATGCAGGTAAGAATGGATCTGCGCGATGACAGAGGCATCCTCAATAATGGGCGGCTGTGGCTACAGGCAGACGACATCGACGTTAAGCCCTGGCTTAACAAATGGATGCAGGACAACGTTGCGCTGGATAGCGCCCGTTTTAGTCTTGAAGGCTGGATGACCCTGAATAAAGGTGTTGTGGAAAGTGGTGATGTCTGGCTTAAAAAGGGCGGCGCCAGCTGGCAGGGCGACAACGACACGCATCATCTCCTGGTCGATAACCTGACCGCGCACGTCTTGCGTCAGCAACAGGGCTGGCAGTTTGATATTCCTGCAACACGCATCACTATGGATGGCAACCCGTGGCCGCAAGGCTCGCTCTCCTTTGCGTGGGTGCCTGCCCGGGAAACGGGAGAGGCAACCGGTCAGCGCAGTGATGAATTACGCGTCCGGGCCAGTCGTCTCGATCTGAATGCTCTTGACGGTATGCTGCCGATTGCCGAAAAAATTTCTCCAGAGCTGGGGAAAGTTTGGCGGATTATGGCGCCGGAAGGGTTGCTGGAAAACCTGGCGCTGGATATTCCACTACAGGCGACGGAAAAAACGCGCTTTCAGGCAAGATGGAAAGACATCTCCTGGAAGCAGTGGGAACTGCTGCCGGGCGTTGAGAACCTTTCCGGTACGTTATCCGGCAGCGTTGAAAATGGGCGCGTTACTGTCGAAATGGCAAAGGCGAAAATGCCTTATGCCACGGTTTTCCGTGCGCCGCTGGAAATAGAAAAAGGGGTAGCGACCCTTGCCTGGCAAAACGATGAACGCGGTCTGCAGATCGATGGACATGATATCGACGTGCAGGCGAATGCAATACACGCCAGGGGGAATTTCCGCTACCTTCAGCCGGCAGGCGACGAGCCGTGGCTGGGTATTCTGGCGGGTATTAATGTTACCGATGGCGGTCAGGCATGGCGTTACTTCCCGGAAAATCTGATGGGCAAAGCGCTAGTGGATTACCTTAGCGCGGCCATTCAGGGCGGCCAGGCTGACAACGCAACGCTGGTCTATGGCGGTAACCCGCGGCTATTTCCATATAAGCACAATGAAGGGCAGTTCGAGGTGCTGGTGCTGTTACGTAATGCCACCTTTGCCTTTCAGCCAGACTGGCCGGCGCTGAAAAATTTCGATATTCAACTCGATTTCATCAATGACGGACTGTGGATGAAGGCAGATGAAGTGGCATTAGGCGGCGTCAAAGCCACAAATCTGACGGCTGTCATTCCGGATTACCTCAAAGAGAAATTGCTGATTGATGCCGATATCAACGGGCCGGGGAAAGCGGTTGGCCCCTATTTTAAAGATACGCCACTGAAAGATACGCTTTCTACAGCTCTTGATGAACTCCAGTTGGATGGTGATGTGAGTGCTCGCTTACATCTTGATATACCGCTCGACGGCGAGATGACAACCGCAAAAGGCGATGTCGTTCTCAACCACAATAACCTGTTCATCAAACCGCTTAACAGTACGGTGAAAGATCTGCGGGGCGGGTTCAGCTTTGTTAACGGCAATCTCAAAAGCGAGCCACTGCAGGCTATGTGGTTTAACCAGCCTGTGAATATTGATTTTACTACCACCGAAGGGACGAAAGCTTATCAGGTGGCGGTGAATCTCAATGGCAACTGGCAACCGGCGAAAACGGGTGTAATGCCGCAGCAAGTCAGTGATGCGGTGAGCGGCAGTATGGGCTGGAAAGGCAAAGTGGACATCGAACTGCCGCACAGCGCCGGGGCGAAATATAACGTTAGTATTGATGGTGACTTGACGGGTATCGCCAGTCGTCTGCCGCCGCCGCTTGATAAGCCTGCGGGGAAGGCGTTGCCGGTGAAGGTGAATGTTGAAGGTAATCTGCGCAGTTTCGATCTGACTGGCAGCGCGGGCAATAACAACCATTTCAACAGTCGCTGGTTACTCAACCAGAAACTCACCCTCGACAGGGCAATCTGGACCTCAGATAGCCGCACAATGCCACCACTGCCTGAACAGGCCGGCCTTGAGCTGAATCTACCGCCAATGAATGGCGCGCAGTGGCTGGGTCTGTTGCGGCAGGGGGTTGCCAACAATGTCAGCAATACAACGGCCTTCCCGGCCAGTGTTACGCTGCGTACTCCGGCACTTACCCTGGCAGGCCAGCAATGGAACAACCTGAGTATTGTCTCGCAGCCACAGGCCTCAGGGTCAGTTGTCGAAGCGCAAGGACGTGAAATCAACGGGACGTTTACGTTGCAGGATAACGCACCGTGGCAGGCTGCGATTCGCTACCTTTACTACAACCCGTCTGCGACGGCATCGGATGACAACGATATCTCTTCGCCGTCAACGTTGCTGCGCGGCAAGATGCAGGTGGATTTCACCGGCTGGCCGGATCTGCAACTGCGTTGTGCAGAGTGCTGGCTGTGGGGCCAAAAATATGGCCGTATCGAGGGTGATTTCGCAATCAACGGAGATACCCTGTCGCTGGCTAATGGTCTGATAGACAGTGGTTTTGCCCGTCTCACTGCCGATGGCGAGTGGGTCAATAAAACCGGCGGTGAACGGACCTCACTCAAAGGCACCCTTCACGGCGACAAAATCGATTCGGCGATGAATTTCTTTGGAATTTCAACACCACTGCGCAATGCGCCGTTTGATGTGAACTATGATTTACACTGGCGTAGCGCGCCATGGCAGCCGCAGGAAGAGTCGCTTAACGGTATTCTGCGTACCCGTCTCGGCAAAGGTGATATTACCGATATCAGCACCGGGCACGCAGGGCAACTGCTGCGCCTGTTTAGTGTCGACGCGTTGCTGCGCAAGCTTCGTTTCGATTTCAGCGACACGTTCAGCAGTGAAGGGTTCTATTTTGACTCTATCCGCAGTGCGGCATGGATCAAAGATGGTGTTTTGCATACTGACGATACGCTGGTGGACGGCCTGGAAGCTGATATTGCGATGAAAGGGTCGGTGGATCTGGTACAGCGTCAATTAGATGTCGAGGCGGTTGTCGCCCCGGAAATTTCAGCAACGGTAGGTGTTGCGGCAGCCTTTGCCGTCAATCCGATTGTCGGTGCGGCGGTGTTTGCCGCCAGTAAAGTTTTGGGGCCGTTGTGGAATAAAGTCTCCATTTTGCGTTATCGCATCACCGGTCCGGTAGACAAACCACAAATCAATGAAGTCTTACGCCAGCCGCGTACAGATAAAAAGCAATGATTTGACGGCGTCGGCGAATTGCCTCAAGCTCCTTATATCACACTTTATTATTGCCCGATGTGGCGGCAACGACGAGTAGCAAACGATGAGTCTGAACCTGGTAAGTGAACAATTGCTGGCAGCAAATGGGCTGAATCATCAGGATCTATTTTCCATCCTTGGTCAATTGACCGAGCGCCGACTCGACTACGGTGATCTCTATTTTCAGTCGAGCTATCACGAATCCTGGGTGCTGGAAGACAGTATCATCAAAGACGGATCATACAATATCGACCAGGGCGTTGGTGTACGGGCGGTAAGTGGCGAAAAAACCGGGTTTGCCTACGCTGACCAAATCAGTCTGCTGGCACTTGAGCAGAGTGCGCAGGCGGCCCGCACCATCGTGCGTGAGGCGGGCGATGGCCGTGTGCAAACGCTTGGCGCCGTTGAGCATCAGGGACTCTATGCCAGCATTGATCCATTGCAAAGTATGAGCCGCGAAGAGAAGCTGGATATTTTGCGCCGTGTGGACAAAGTGGCCCGTGCGGCGGATAAACGCGTGCAGGAAGTCTCTGCCAGTCTGACGGGCGTGTATGAATTAATTCTGGTTGCCGCGACGGACGGTACGCTGGCGGCGGATGTTCGCCCGCTGGTTCGCCTCTCGGTGAGTGTGCAGGTAGAAGATGACGGCAAACGTGAGCGCGGTTCCAGCGGTGGCGGTGGTCGTTTTGGCTATGACTGGTTCCTCAAGGATGTCGACGGTGATGTACGTGCCGATGCCTGGGCAAAAGAAGCGGTGCGCATGGCGTTGGTGAATCTTTCTGCCGTTGCGGCGCCTGCCGGAACACTGCCCGTGGTACTGGGGGCAGGCTGGCCGGGCGTATTGCTGCATGAAGCGGTCGGACACGGCCTGGAAGGCGACTTTAACCGCCGCGGCACGTCAGTATTCAGTGGCCACATGGGCGAGCTGGTAGCATCGGAACTTTGTACTGTTGTGGATGATGGCACCATTGCCGATCGCCGTGGTTCCGTCTCTATCGACGATGAAGGTACACCGGGTCAGTACAATGTGCTGATTGAAAACGGTGTGCTGAAAGGCTACATGCAGGATAAGTTAAATGCCCGTCTGATGGGCGTTGCACCAACCGGTAACGGACGCCGCGAGTCATACGCGCATCTGCCGATGCCGCGTATGACCAACACCTATATGCTGGCAGGGAAATCGACGCCCCAGGAGATCATTGAATCGGTCGAGTTTGGTATTTATGCGCCGAACTTTGGCGGCGGCCAGGTAGATATCACCTCGGGTAAGTTCGTGTTCTCTACCTCTGAGGCCTACCTGATTGAGAAAGGGAAGGTCACGAAGCCGGTGAAAGGGGCGACCCTGATTGGTTCGGGCATTGAAGCCATGCAGCAGATTTCCATGGTGGGTAATGACCTGAAACTGGATAACGGCGTGGGTGTCTGCGGTAAAGAAGGCCAGAGCCTGCCGGTGGGCGTTGGTCAACCGACGCTGAAAGTGGACAACCTGACCGTCGGCGGTACGGCATAATTATTATGAGTGGCCCGGGAGCGTCAGCGCTTAACCGGGCTATGTCCATGTAGCCCGGTTAAGGCATTTATGCCGCAACCGGGTTCACAACCCCCGCCCCTGCATCCCCTGATACAGCTTTGCGACCTCGGTAAAATAATCCGTCAGATAGTTAATACAGACCTGCACCTTTAGCGGCAGTTTGTCTTTTTCCGTATAGAGCGCCCAGACCGGACGTGGATCGGACTGATAGCGGCTAAACAAGATCTCCAGCGTCCCGTTATTGATCTCATTGATCGCCCACATCAATGGTACATAGGCGATCCCGGCCCCGGCGGTAAGCCAGCGCGTCATGGTCATTGGATCGTTGGTTACAAAGCGGCCCTGGGGGATAAGGCGAGTGGAAATACCTTCCGGAGCTATCAGCTCAAATTCATTATCGGGCCTGACGCTGTATTCCAGCCATGAATGGTTCACCAGATCCGTGGGTTTTTCCGGAATACCATATTGCGCCAGATAACTTTTGGCCGCGCAGACGACCATCGGCATCGCCCCCAGGCGCCGCGAAAACAGGCTCGAATCCTGCAATGCGCCCACCCGGATGACCACATCCAACCCGTCGGCAATGAGGTCCGGCGCAGGAATGCCTGTCACCAGATTGACCGATAAACCGGGGTACTCTTTCAGCATCGCGGCGGTCATCTGTGCGAGAACATTCTGCGCCATGGTTGAAGAACAACCAATGCGCAATGTTCCAATGGGCGTGTTATTAAAGGCATAAAGCTGTTCATGCACATCCTGCACTTCGTGCAGCATGCGTCGGCAACCCTGATAGTAAATTTTCCCGGCTTCGGTAAGCCCAAGGCTTCGTGTACTGCGGTTTAACAGCTTTACCTGTAGTTCATCTTCCAGCTTCGCCACCGTTTGACTGATGGATGACACGCTCATTTGTAATTGCCGTGCCGCGGCAGTAAATGAACCTTGTTCCACCACTTTGGCGAATACCGACATGCGTTTCAGTCGTTCCATTATTCACTCTGGCTTAAAAGTGATTTAGATCACATAATATAGATAACAGCATAACAGTTACGTTAATATACTATTTGCTGAATAATTAACGTGCCGATCTCGCCTTGCTTCCTGCTCCGCTGCGGTGCGTATAAGAAATATTGTCGCCTGCATTCTCTCTAATCAAGGTCAACATGAGTCTGTTTCCCGTTATCGTGGTGTTCGGTCTGTCGTTCCCACCGATTTTTTTTGAATTGCTTTTGTCACTGGCGATCTTCTGGCTGGTGCGCCGCATGCTGATCCCGACCGGGATCTACGATTTTGTCTGGCATCCGGCGTTGTTCAATACCGCGCTCTACTGCTGCTTGTTTTACCTGCTGTCGCGTCTGTTTGTTTGAGGTAGAAGTGAAAACACTAACAAGAAATCTCTTTCGTACCGCCATCACCCTGGCGCTGGTTATCCTGGCTTTTATCGCTATTTTCCGTGCATGGGTGTACTACACCGAATCCCCCTGGACACGCGATGCGCGCTTTAGTGCCGATGTGGTCGCTATCGCTCCTGACGTTGCCGGCTTAATTACCGAAGTCAGCGTCCACGATAACCAACTGGTAAAAAAAGACCAGGTGCTGTTTACCATCGATCAGCCGCGTTATCAGAAAGCGCTGGAAGAGGCCGAAGCCGATGTCGCTTACTATCAGGCGCTGGAAAGCGAAAAGCGCCGTGAGGCGGGCCGCCGTAACCAGCTTGGCGTTCAGGCGATGTCCCGCGAAGAAATAGAGCAGGCCAACAACGTTCTGCAGACAGTATTACATCAGTTGGCAAAAGCGCAGGCCACTCGTGATCTGGCAAAACTGGATCTGGAACGTACCGTGATTCGCGCCCCGGCCGATGGCTGGATTACCAATCTGAATGTTTATGCCGGTGAGTTCATTACCCGTGGTTCAACTGCCGTCGCGTTGGTCAAACAGAACTCCTTCTATGTTCAGGCCTATATGGAAGAGACCAAGCTCGAAGGCGTTCATCCGGGCTTCCGCGCTGAAATTACCCCGCTGGGCAGCAACCGCGTTCTGAAAGGCACGGTGGAGAGTGTGGCCGCCGGTGTGACCAACGCCAGCAGCAGCAATGACAGTAAAGGTATGGCGACGATTGACTCGAACCTTGAATGGGTACGTCTGGCGCAACGCGTGCCGGTACGTATTCGCCTGGATGAGCAGCAGGGAAATCTTTGGCCTGCAGGCACGACGGCCACGGTTGTGGTAACAGGTCAAACCGATCGCGATGAGAGCCACGACTCTTTCTTCCGCAAACTGGCTCATCGCCTGCGTGAGTTTGGTTAATCATTATGGCTATGTTTTCCATCGCCAGCTACCACGTTCGCTTCGCGCTAAAACTCGCGTGCGCTATCGTACTGGCACTGTTCGTCGGCTTTCACTTTCAACTGGAAACACCGCGCTGGGCGGTGTTGACGGCAGCGATTGTGGCGGCAGGACCGGCTTTTGCTGCCGGGGGAGAACCCTGGTCGGGCGCAATTCGTTATCGCGGTATGCTGCGTATTATCGGTACCTTTATTGGTAGTATCGCCGCTCTGACCATCATTATCGCCATGATCCGCGCTCCATTCTTAATGTTGGCGGTGTGTTGTATCTGGGCGGGGTTTTGTACCTGGCTTTCTTCGCTCGTCCGGGTGGAGAACTCTTATGCCTGGGGGCTGGCGGGCTATACGGCGCTGATCATTGTTGTAACGATCCAGAGCGAGCCGCTACTGGCACCCCAGTTTGCCGTTGAGCGTTGCAGTGAAATCGTAATCGGTATCGTCTGCGCCATCGCGGCAGATTTGCTGTTTTCTCCCCGTTCGATCAAACGCGAGATTGACCGCGAGCTGGATAGCCTGCTGGTGGCCCAATACCAGTTAATGCAGATGTGCATTAAACATGGCGATCCCGAAAGTGTGGATAAAGCATGGGGAGCGCTGGTGCGTCGCACGACTGCCCTTGAAGGTATGCGCAGCAATCTTAAAATTGAGTCCTCGCGCTGGGGGCGTGCCAACCGTCGTCTGACTGCGATCAATACCTTGTCGCTGACGCTGATTACCCAGGCGTGTGAAACGTATCTGATCCAGAATACGCGCCCCGAGCTGATTACCGACACGTTTCGTGAGCTTTTTGATGAACCTGTAGAAACCGTCCAGGATGTTCACAGACAAATGAAGCGGATGCGCCGGGTGATTGCCTGGACCGGTGAACGAGAAACACCTGTCACCATTTACAGCTGGGTCGGTGCGGCAACGCGGTATCTACTGCTCAAACGCGGCGTGGTGAGCAACACCAAAATCAGTGCGACGGAAGAAGAGGTTCTCCGTGGTGAAGTGGTCATAAAACCGGCGTCGGCGGAGCGCCATCATGCGATGGTCAACTTCTGGCGTACCACCTTATCCTGCGGGTTAGGAACTTTGTTCTGGTTGTGGAGTGGCTGGACTTCCGGTAGTGGAACCATGGTGATGATCGCTGTGGTGACGTCGCTGGCAATGCGTCTGCCAAATCCGAAAATGGTGGCCATGGATTTTCTGATAGGTACGTTGGTCGCCCTGCCGGTCGGTGCGCTCTATTTTCTGTTTATTATTCCCTCGACGCAGCAGAGCATGCTGTTGCTCTGTATCAGCCTGGCTGTGCTGGCTTTTTTTGCCGGTGTCGAGGTGCAGAAACGGCGGCTGGGATCGTTGGGGGCGCTGGCAAGTACCATCAACATCATTGTGCTTGATAACCCGATGACCTTTAAATTCAGTCAATTTCTTGATAATGCGCTTGGGCAAATTATCGGCTGTGGGCTGGCGCTGATCGTCATTTTGCTGGTGCGGGATAATTCGCAGGCACGAACCGGACGTATGTTGCTCAACCAGTTTGTCTCGGCGGCCGTCTCGGCGATGACAACCAACAGCGCGCGACGGAAAGAGAACCATCTGCCTGCGCTCTACCAGCAGCTATTTTTATTGTTGAATAAATTTCCTGGCGATGTGGCGAAATTCCGCCTGGCGCTGACATTAATCATCGCTCATCAGCGTTTACGTGATGCGCCTGTGCCGGTGAATGATGATCTCTCTGCATTCCATCGACAGCTTCGCCGTACGGCAGATAGTGTCATATCTGCTGGTTCGGACAGTAAACGACGGCGTTATTTCTCGCAGTTGCTGGAGGAGCTGGAGGTCTATCAGGAGAAATTACACCACTGGGATGCGCCGCCACAGGTGACAGAACCGGTAAAACGACTTACCGGGATGCTACACAAATATCAGCATGCGCTAACCAGCAGCTAGAGCCGAAACCGACGCCAGAAGCGTCGGTTTTTTTATGGCTATACTTTACAGGAGCTTTTGTTAATCACAGATCAGGAGGACAAATGACAACGCAGGCATTGCAGGACAGCGAACTGTTCCAGACTGGCTATCTTGTCGATGGTGTCTGGAAATCGTTGGACACGACATTTGACGTACTGAACCCGGCAACTGGCGAGGTTATTGTAAAAGTCGCGAAAGCCGGCAAAAAAGAGACCGAAGCCGCTATCGCCGCAGCGACGAGGGCTTTTCCTGCCTGGCGTGCGAAAACTGCAAAAGAGCGTTCTGCCATCCTTTATCGCTGGTACGAATTGATTATTGAAAACAAAAGCTGGCTGGGAAGGCTTATGACCACCGAGCAGGGCAAGCCGTTAAAAGAAGCCGAAGGTGAGGTGGAATATGCTGCAAGCTTTATCCAATGGTTCGCCGAGCAAGCGAAACGTGCTAATGGCGAAATTATTCCGCCGATAAAACCCGGATCGCGTATTTTTGCCACCCGCGAACCGATAGGCGTGGTGGCAGCGATAACCCCCTGGAACTTCCCGATGGCAATGTTGACCCGTAAGCTGGGACCTGCGTTAGCCGCAGGATGTACGGGGGTGATTAAACCTGCCAATAACACGCCGCTGAGTGCTTTTGCGCTCCTGGCGCTGGCCAAAAAAGCGGGTGTACCCGACGGTGTGCTAAATGCGGTTGCCGGGAATACATCGGAGATCAGCGACGCGATCATGGCGAGCCATGATGTGCGCAAAATTTCCTTTACCGGATCTACCGCCGTGGGCAAAACGTTGATGCGTAACGCGGCGGAAACCATGAAGAAAGTCTCGATGGAACTCGGGGGTAACGCGCCTTATATCGTCTTTGAAGACGCCGATATTGATGCGGCGGTCAAAGGAGCCATTGCCAACAAATTCCGTAATGCCGGGCAAGTATGTGTGAGCGTAAACCGTTTCTATATTCATGAATCGGTATATGACACCTTCACCCAGAAACTGGCAGAGGCGGTTAATGCCCTCAAGGTCGGGAACGGTCTTGACGACGGCGTAGTCGTCGGCCCGCTTATTGAAGCGTCTGCGGTGGAGAAAGTGCGTGAACACGTTGAAGATGCCGTCGCTAAGGGGGCGAAGATTCTGGCAGGGGGTAAAGCGCACATGCTGGGGGGAAATTTCTGGCAACCCACTGTGCTGGGTGATTGCAGCGATGGCATGAAGCTGGCGAATGAAGAGACTTTTGGCCCGGTTGCCGCCTGTTTTCGCTTTACGACCGAAGATGAAGTCATCCAGCGCGCTAACGCAACGCCATTTGGCCTGGCAGCCTATTTTTACACCCAAAACTTATCCCGCGTATTTCGCGTCTCCCAGGCAATTGAAAGTGGGATGATTGGTATTAATGAATGTGCGGTATCCACTGAACTTGGCCCATTTGGCGGCGTAAAAGAGTCCGGCCTCGGGCGGGAAGGCTCCGTTCTGGGGCTTGAAGAGTTTATGGAAGTCAAAACCCTGCATCTTGGGGGCTTGTAATGCAACGGGTGGCGTAAGCCACCCGACAGGTCTGGATGGCGGATAATGAATATCTCTACCTTCGATTTTGCTGAAATAGACACTCAAAATACGTTCTATCGTGAATTTTCCCGCCGGTTTGCTCTCGAAGGAGTCAGCATTACCGATCTGGATTCATTATGGATAGTGGTCACGGAAAAGTTGCCATTGCCGGTTGAAATTGAGTTCATTCATCTTAACGAAACGCAGCGGCGTCGTTTCGGCGCGCTAATTCTATTGTTTGATGAAGCAGAGGAAGAGCTGGAAGGCCAGTTGCGTTTTAACGTGCGTTAATGCAGCCCATAAAAAAGCCCCCGACAGGCGGGGGCAAGTCGTCGGAGTAGACGACGAGGGTTTATTTGTAGAGTTCCGCCGTTGCGTGCCAGGTATCACCTTCCTGGAGCTCGGTCACGCGATAGGCTTTCGCACCAGCCGCATCCGCCTTCGCAGACAGTTCATCACGGATGCTCATTGGAGAGCTTGCGGTCTGGGAAACCGAAATGGAGCCCATGGCCTGCATATTTTGCGTTTGATTATCGGACAGTTGGGTAGCTGCGCTGGCGCCAAATGAGATCAGTGAAGCTAAACCAAGGGCTGCGATGATTACGTTACGTTTCATTGTCTTTCTCCTCAATACTCAACGGCGAGAAGGTTTATACCGCTATTTTTATTCCTGGTGCCGTTGAGCGATGATGACATAGGGTAGTCGGTTAATTATTTATACAGCTCAGCAGTGGCGTGCCAGCTATCGCCTGTACGTGCTTCGATGATGCGATAAGAAGACGCACCCTGCTCATCCGCTTTTTTGTTCAGTTCTGCACGCATATCCATGGGGGATGATGCAACGCCGCCGACTGAGACGGTGCCTAATGACTGGCGGTTTTGCGCCTGGTCAGCATCAATAGAGCTCGCCGCAAATGCGCCAAATGACAGAACAGAAAGGATGCTGAGAGTTGCTACAGTTGATTTGATTTTCATAATGTTTACCTCGTCGAATCGTAATTCCTGAGGGCTTTGTTTCGTGACCCTCATCACAAAATCAAGTATACACTAATAACGTGTAAAATTAATACTGAGCTAATTATTGCCATTGTAAGTAAGTGGTAAAGAAACCTTTTTTTATAGTCAAAAAGGCATAAAAAACGGGGGTTCATAATCTTCTTTGATTTTTTTATCTATGAAAATCAATGAAATGCGTGATTTTGATTTTTTGTGCGAAAACATTCATTGCGTGAATGGAATGCGAAGGAAATTCGCACATTGTGTTAAAAACAAGGGAGGAAGAGAGAGGAGCCCGACAGAGACGTTCTTCCCCGGCACGAAACCGGGGGGAATGAATTAAAGCTCTTGTTCGAAAAGTACAAGAATAGCTTCGTAAAGCTCTTTGACCGTGAAGCCGCTTGCCGGGGTAGTGAAAATGGTATCGTCACCGGCAATGGTGCCCAGAATACCTTCTGCTTTGCCCAGCGAGTCCAGTAAGCGTGCAATCAACTGCGCAGCGCCTGGGCTTGTATGAATCACAACGACGGCATCGTTGTAATCGATATCAAGAACCAGATTTTTGAGCGGGCTGGAGGTGGTTGGGACGCCCATTTCGACAGGCAAACAGTAAACCATCTCCATTTTGGCGTTGCGCGTACGCACAGCACCGAATTTAGTCAGCATACGGGACACTTTAGACTGATTGATATTGTCAAAGCCCTGTTCTTGTAAGGCCAGAACAATCTCTCCCTGAGAACTAAATTTCTCTTCTTTAAGCAGCGCTTTAAACGCTTTAACTAATTCTTCTTGTTTTGCCGAGCTTCGCATAAGTCACCCGTATTAAGGCCGTGAAAACTACATTATTATGCACATGGATGAATTTTTATGCAAATAATCTGCTATGGAAATAACTCAAATTTTCTTATTGTTTGCGAGAATTTTATCAAATTACGTTATGGGAACCCACTGTGTCATGTGTCGCAAATTCAAGCAAAAGTAAAATAAATGTTACTGAAATGATATTGTTTAGATGGATATCAGCGCTATATTGTAAACTCTCAATGTTAGTTGCTTGGTTTGCCGGTCTGACGGTCACAAATGCCCATTATAATATTTTAAAAGCGTGCCATGCCGCAGAATTTTGGCTGGTTCGTTGCCATAATTATCAGGGTGAATTAAGGTCGCCGCAATGGAGTAACAAAATATTTAGCTAACCATAATAAGGAGTTTATGATGAAAGTTGCAGTCCTCGGCGCAGCTGGCGGCATCGGCCAGGCGTTAGCTCTACTACTTAAAACACAACTGCCTTCAGGTTCAGAACTCTCTCTCTATGACATCGCTCCTGTAACCCCTGGGGTTGCTGTTGACCTCAGCCATATTCCTACAGATGTAAAAATTAAAGGCTTTTCTGGAGAAGACGCAACGCCCGCTCTGCACGGTGCGGATGTGGTTCTGATTTCCGCTGGCGTCGCGCGTAAACCGGGTATGGACCGCTCCGATCTCTTTAATGTGAATGCCGGCATTGTGAAAAACCTGGTCGCGCAAATTGCAAAAACCTGCCCTAAAGCTTGTATTGGCGTAATCACTAACCCGGTTAACACTACGGTGGCGATTGCGGCAGAGGTGCTGAAAAAAGCCGGTGTGTATGACAAAAATAAACTGTTCGGTGTAACGACACTGGATATCATTCGTTCTAATACCTTCGTGGCTGAGCTGAAAGGTAAGGAGCCGGGCGAGGTTGAAGTGCCGGTCGTGGGCGGACATTCGGGCGTTACTATTCTGCCATTGTTGTCGCAAATCCCGGGTGTCAGCTTCTCTGAGCAGGAAATTGCCGATCTGACAAAACGTATTCAGAACGCGGGCACTGAGGTGGTCGAAGCGAAAGCAGGTGGCGGGTCTGCAACACTCTCCATGGGCCAGGCTGCCGCACGCTTTGGCCTGTCACTGGTGCGTGCGTTGCAGGGCGAAAAAGGCGTGGTTGAATGCGCCTATGTTGAAGGTGATGGCCAATATGCCCGCTTCTTCTCTCAGCCGCTGCTGTTAGGTAAAAATGGTATTGAAGAACGCCAGGCGATTGGAAAATTAAGCGCCTTTGAACAGCAGGCGCTGGAAGGGATGCTGGAAACCCTGAAAAAAGATATTCAACTCGGCGAAGATTTCGTTAATAAGTAAATAGCCGCCGTCGTCTGGTGCGCCGTTTGCCTCCAGAGATGCGCAAAAAAAACCGGAGTTCATTGGACTCCGGTTTTTTACTGCTGTTAGTTGGTCGCAGGATATTCCTGGATTGTGACCTGCAATTTCAGTTTCTTATCATCACGCATCACTTCTACCGGGATTTCTGAGCCAGGACGGATTTCCGCGACCTGGTCCATGGTTTCCAGAGCAGAGACCGCAGGCTTACCATTTACGCTGACAATAACATCATTTACCTGAATACCTGCCCGGGCTGCCGGACCATCAGGCGAGACTTCATTGACCACAATTCCCTGAATCTGATCGATACCGCCGCTCTGGGTATGCATGGGGGCGATTTCTCTCCCGCCGATGCCGATATAGCCACGGATCACCCGACCATCGCGAATCAACTTATCCATGATTTTCGTCGCGAGCTGGAAGGGGATAGCGAAGCCAATGCCTTCCGGCGTCTCGCCATCATTGCTCTTGTCGAAGGAGAGTGTGTTGATCCCCATTAACTCCCCCAGCGAGTTCACCAGCGCACCGCCGGAGTTACCGTGGTTGATAGAGGCATCTGTTTGCAGAAAATTTTGTCGGCCGGTAGGGTTCAGCCCAATTCGCCCGGTGGCGCTGATGATCCCCTGGGTAATGGTTTGCCCCAGGTTATATGGGTTACCAATCGCCAATACCACATCACCAATGTGCGGTACACGATGTGGATTGATCGGAATGACCGGCAGTCCGCCTGTGGCGTTAATTTTCAGTACTGCCAGATCAGTAAGGGAGTCTGAACCTACCAGCAGCGCTTCAAAAACGCGGCCATCCTGCAAGGCAACGATAATCTGATCCGCATCGTTGATAACATGTTTATTCGTAACGATATAGCCGCGTTGGTCCATGATCACACCGGAACCGAGGGTACGGATTTCCAGGCGATTATGCGATGACGTATTCATACTGCGGTTATAGACATAGACCACTGCGGGCGCAGCGCGGCGAACCGCCGGATTATAGCTCGCGGGCGTTTCATCGGTACTGTCAAATTGCGTTGTGGTTAGCGGATTATGCTGGCGTAGCGAAGGCAGGGCGGCGAGGATAATGCCACCAACCATCAAACCAATTGCCACCGAGCGTAGGAGCTTCAAAAACATGATGCGGGCGTCGTCATTAGGGAGTCGCAGCAGCATAGCACGAGTTTTCCGGACATCACATGTAGCGGTGATATCCGGGATCGCATTTGCTTAACGTAGTAATAAATAGAGTGTTTCATTGCCACGGATGATTTGCAGGGCAATTACTGACGGTTTAGTTTCAAGGATCTTGCGCAGCTCGGCAATGGACTGTACCTGTGTACGGTTAATGCCAATAATGACATCATCCTTACGCAGGCCTGCCTGAGCGGCCGCGCTGCCTTTTTCGACGTTCTCAATGTTGATACCTTTTGTCCCGTCTTTGAGTTGACCATCACTCAACGAGGCGCCCTGCAGTGCCGGGGAGATCAGTTCCGCGCTGGCGGAAGATGAAGTGCTTTTATCCAGCGTCACTTCAACATCCTGCGGTTTGCCATCACGCAGGATGCCTAACTTCACTTTTGCGCCCGGTTCCGTCGTTGCAATGCGCGAACGCAGCTCGGCAAAGCTATTCAGCGGCTTGTCATTAAGGCTGACAATCACGTCGCCAGATTTAATGCCTGCTTTCGCTGAGCCTGAGTTTGGTAATACCTCGCTGACAAAGGCGCCGCGTTGCACATTCAGGTTAAAGGCTTTGGCAATATCAGCACTCATCTCCGTACCTTTAATACCCAGCAGACCGCGTTTGATTTCGCCGAACTGAATCAACTGGCGAGAGAGAGTTTGTGCCATATTACTGGGTATGGCAAAACCGATACCGACGCTGCCGCCGCTCGGTGCAAGGATTGCGGTGTTGATACCAATAAGCTCACCGTTCAGGTTCAGCAGTGCGCCGCCGGAGTTACCACGATTTATGGAGGCATCTGTCTGGATAAAGTTTTCCAGCCCTTCGAGATTAAGTCCGCTTCGACCCAGCGCAGAAACAATCCCGGATGTCGCTGTTTGCCCCAGTCCGAATGGGTTTCCGACTGCCACGACAAAGTCACCCACCCTTAATTTATCGGAATCGGCGATAGTGATTTGCGTCAGGTTACTGGGGTTTTGTAGCTGCAACAGCGCAATGTCGCTTTGATCGTCGCCGCCAATCAGTTTGGCCTCAAACTCGCGACCATCATTGAGCTGGACATTGATTTTTTGCGCCTGGTTAATGACGTGGTTATTCGTCAGCACGTAACCTTTTGCAGCATCGATAATGACCCCGGAACCCAACCCCTCAAAAGGCTGAGCCTGCTGCTGTTCGGGCAGTTCGTCGCCAAAATATTTTTTCAGTTCATCAGGGACTTTTTGTCCTTGTACCGCTGTACCTTCCACCTGCACGCTCACCACGGCAGGTAAAACTTTTTCCAGCACTGGCGCGAGGCTGGGAACCGCTCCCTGGCCTGGAACCTGTGATGGCATCGCAGCCATAGTCTGGATGGGTGCCGAGAGAGATAACCCGACACTTAACGCTAACGCACTCAACAGCTGGGTTTGTTTCTTCATTGATGCTGGCTCTCGCAACCTAAAGTGAAAGGGAAAACGATGCAAAACAGTTTGATGTTATTGAAATTTCAATCGGGTAACAATGAGGTTAATAACTAAATAATAGCTGTGATTATATAGACAAGACGGGCGCAACCTGTGCGCCCGTTAAAAATGCGGAAATATAGTGATTATTTGCGGTTTGCATTGCCGCGCAGCAGGCCGGAGGCACCTTCGGAATAATCGCGAGGAATCTGCACCGGCGCCTGATCGTTGCCCGCTTCGGACTCCGCCAGACGGTTACGGAAAGGGTTCTCCTCAGCAGACATTTCCGGCAGTAAGCTGCTGGAGCTTTTTGCCATGTGCTGATAAAGCTGGCGGTAATCATGCGCCATATTATCGAGAAGTTCTGCGCTGCGAGCGAAGTGATTGACCAGCTCTTCACGGTACTCTTCAAGTTCTGCTTTATTTTTTTCCAGCTCGTACTGCATTGCCTGTTGCTGGCGTAATTTCCGGTTTCCAAAACGCATGGCCACAGCACCAATGATGACGCCGACGACTAACCCAATTAGCGCGTATTCCCAGGTCATGTACTTCTCCCATTGTCTTATGGTTCCGTAGGGTAATAGCTGCAAGCTCCTTGCCTGCGCCTGATTATGCCACTATAACCGCTATTCGCGCAGAAGTGGAATCCCGACGCGGCATCGCGTAGGGTAGAACGACCTTTTTTTCGCCAACCCTGTGGGCAGGATCGATTTTCAAGGAATAACGATAACACCATGCAGAGCCTTACCCCGACATCGCGTTACCTCAATGCCCTCAACGAGGGTAGCCATCAACCGGATGATGTGCAAAAAGAAGCTGTTAGCCGTCTTGATCTCATTTACCAGCAGATTGTGACCAAAGAACAATCCGCCCCGCAAAGCGGTGGATTGATGGCGAGATTTGGCAAATTGTTGGGCAAGCGTGAGCCCGCCACGCAGACTCCCATCCGCGGCCTTTATATGTGGGGGGGCGTCGGGCGCGGTAAAACCTGGCTGATGGATCTTTTTTATCAAAGCCTGCCGGGGGCGCGGAAACAGCGTCTGCATTTCCACCGTTTTATGCTGCGTGTGCATGAGGAGCTAACCCAACTACAGGGGCATAGTGACCCGCTGGAGATTGTCGCCGACCGTTTCAAAGCTGAAACCGATGTGCTCTGTTTTGATGAATTTTTCGTGTCGGATATCACCGACGCCATGTTGCTCGGCGGGTTAATGAAGGCACTTTTCGCCAGAGGGATTACGCTGGTCGCCACCTCGAATATTCCACCGGACGAACTTTATCGTAACGGGTTGCAACGGTCGCGCTTTTTGCCGGCTATTGATGCCATCAAGCAGCACTGCGATGTGATGAATGTCGATGCAGGTGTGGATTATCGTCTGCGCACCCTGACCCAGGCACACCTGTGGCTTTCGCCCTTAAATGAAGAGACGCAGCAGCAGATGGATAAACTCTGGCAAGCGCTGGCAGGGGCAAAACGTACTCATTCTCCGGTATTAGAAGTCAATCACCGTCCGCTGGTGACGCTGGGGGTGGAAAATCAGACGCTGGCGGTGTCGTTCGCCACGCTGTGTGTGGATGCCCGTAGTCAACACGACTATATTGCGCTCTCTCGTCTGTATCACACCGTAATGCTGTTTGAGGTCCCCGTCATGACAACGCTGATGGAGAATGAAGCGCGGCGTTTTATCGCGCTGGTGGATGAATTCTACGAGCGGCATGTGAAGCTGGTGGTGAGCGCGGCGGTTCCGCTGTTCGAGATTTACCAGGGCGAGCGGCTGAAGTTCGAGTTCCAGCGCTGCCTGTCGCGTCTGCAGGAGATGCAGAGCGAAGAGTACCTCAAGCGTCAGCATATGCCATAAATGTCACTCTCCCCCTGGCAGAGGGGGCGAGGGTATCAGAGCGCATATTCCCAAACCCTGAAAAACCCCTATCCAAATCACAAATAGGGGTCGATCTTTGACCCCGACTTCTCTATAATCCTGCGACCCCACGTTACAAGAAGGTTTTTTTCCCAAAACTTTCTCTGCGCCGGCATAGGCTATTCGAAGGGGTAGGTTTGCTGGACAATGTCGTGTGAACCTCAACTGACTAAACGTTTGGGTGTTCACCAACGTGTAACTTATTATTTGGGTAAGCTTTTAATGAAAACTTTTACAGCTAAACCAGAAACCGTACAACGCGACTGGTATGTTGTTGACGCGACAGGTAAAACTCTGGGCCGTCTGGCTACTGAACTGGCACGTCGCCTGCGCGGTAAGCATAAAGCGGAATACACTCCGCACGTTGATACTGGTGACTACATCATCGTTCTGAACGCAGAAAAAGTTGCTGTAACTGGCAACAAGCGCGAAGACAAAATGTACTACCACCACACCGGCCACATCGGTGGTATCAAAGAAGCGACCTTTGAAGAGATGATTGCCCGCCGTCCTGAGCGTGTGATTGAAATCGCGGTTAAAGGCATGCTGCCAAAAGGCCCGCTGGGTCGTGCTATGTACCGTAAACTGAAAGTTTACGCTGGCAACGAGCACAACCACGCGGCACAGCAACCGCAAGTTCTTGACATCTAATCGGGATTATAGGCAATGGCTGAAAATCAATACTACGGCACTGGTCGCCGCAAAAGCTCCGCCGCTCGCGTGTTCATCAAACCGGGCAACGGTAAAATCGTAATCAACCAGCGTTCTCTGGAACAGTACTTCGGTCGTGAAACTGCCCGCATGGTAGTTCGTCAGCCGCTGGAACTGGTCGACATGGTTGAGAAACTGGATCTGTACATCACTGTTAAAGGTGGTGGTATCTCTGGTCAGGCTGGTGCGATCCGTCACGGTATCACCCGCGCTCTGATGGAGTACGACGAGTCACTGCGTTCTGAACTGCGTAAAGCTGGCTTCGTCACTCGTGACGCTCGTCAGGTTGAACGTAAGAAAGTCGGCCTGCGTAAAGCACGTCGCCGTCCGCAGTACTCCAAACGTTAATTGCTTTCTGCGAAAGCAGAACGATTGGCGAAAAACCCGGTTTCTACCGGGTTTTTTTATGGATAAAAATCACGTTATCCACAGCAATGGGTTGATTCTCTCTTCTTTTTCAGCATTTCCAGAATCCCCTCACCACAAAGCCCGCAAAATCTGGTAAACTATCATCCAATTTTCTGCCCAAATGCCTGGGATTGTTCATTTTTTGTTTGATTTTTAAACGAGAGTGACTGTGCGCGTGGGTGGCTTACTAACATCTCGCCGGTCAAAGTAAGACTGGTAGCAGTAAAAATACTGAATATACCTGGAGGTTTTCATGGCTGTCGCTGCCAACAAACGTTCGGTAATGACGCTGTTTTCTGGTCCTGTTGACATCTATAGCCATCAGGTCCGTATCGTGCTGGCAGAAAAGGGTGTCAGCTTCGAAATTGAGCACGTGGAAAAGGATAATCCTCCTCAGGATCTGATTGACCTCAACCCGAATCAAAGCGTACCGACCCTTGTCGATCGTGAACTCACTCTGTGGGAATCACGCATTATCATGGAATACCTGGATGAGCGTTTCCCTCATCCGCCGCTGATGCCGGTTTATCCGGTTGCGCGTGGTGAAAGCCGTCTTTACATGCATCGCATTGAGAAAGACTGGTACTCGCTGATGGAAGTGATCATGTCCAGCAGCGGGGCGCAGGCCGATAACGCCCGCCGTCAGCTGCGTGAAGAGCTGATGCAGATTGCTCCGGTATTCGGTCAGAAGCCGTACTTCCTGAGTGATGAATTCAGCCTGGTGGATTGCTACCTGGCACCGTTGCTGTGGCGTTTGCCGATTCTGGGTATTGAACTCAGCGGCGCTGGCTCGAAAGAGCTGAAAGGCTACATGACCCGTGTTTTCGAGCGCGATTCATTCCTCGCGTCTCTGACAGAAGCCGAGCGCGAAATGCGCCTGGGCCGGGGTTAATCGAATGGACTTGTCGCAACTGACACCGCGCCGTCCTTACCTGTTGCGGGCCTTCTATGAGTGGTTGCTCGATAACCAACTCACCCCGCATCTGGTCGTGGACGTAACGTTGCCGGGTGTGCGCGTGCCCATGGAGTATGCGCGTGACGGGCAAATCGTGTTGAACATTGCGCCGCGAGCCGTGGGTAATCTTGAACTGGCGAATGACGAAGTGCGTTTTAACGCGCGCTTTGGCGGCGTTCCGCGTCAGGTGGCTGTGCCGCTGGCCGCCGTTCTTGCCATCTACGCCCGTGAAAATGGCGCGGGTACGATGTTTGAGCCTGAAACGGCTTATGATGAAGACGTAACCACGGTGAATGACGACGACGAAACCTCTCAGCCGGACAGTGAGACGGTGATGTCGGTTATTGATGGCGACAAACCCGATCATACGGACGATAACGATCCGGATGATGATCCCCCACCACGCGGCGGACGTCCATCGCTGCGTGTTGTGAAGTAACATAAAAGCAGGGTCAATCGACCCTGCTTTTTTTATGATAGCAACCCCGGCGCCAGCCAACAGGCGATCGTTTCGCGCATGACCTTCCGCCTTGTGGCCAGCGCTTCCGGACGCTTAAGATCCTGCTGATAGATGATCGACAACGTCGACTGGTTAATCAGATAGAAAAATCCCAGCGCTGACATTGTGATGTTTAGCTGCATCGCATCAATACCTGGGCGGATCGTCCCATCCTGCTGACCGCGTTCCAGAATGCGCTGAGTTATTGAAAGCCAGCTGCTGTTGATGGGGACAATCGTATCCACTTCCTTAAGGTGGCGTGCCTTGAGCTGGTTTTCACTGTTGAGCAACTGGATAAACTCCGGGTTCTCAAGGTAGTAGCGCCAGGTAAAATCCATCAGTTCAAGTACCGCGTCGCGGGCAGGCAGATGATCCAGCTCCAGTGCTGCCTCTTTGGTACGGATATCCTGGTATGCGACCTGCAACACATGGGTAAACAGCGTATCCTTGTTCTCGAAGTAATAGTAAATCAGCTGCTTGTTCACGTTTGCCGTCGCGGCGATCTGATCAATCCTCGCCCCGTCAAAACCCTTCTCAGCGAACTCCTTTTTAGCCGCATCAAGGATCAGGCTTTTTGTGAGATCTGGATCATGCCTGCGCTTTATTCTGGCTTCCCCTTTCATAGATCCTCCATTCAATTTATTGTTTTAATTGTAGTTTTAAATAAATCAACCAGTTGGTTGATTTTGAGAAGTCGATCATGAATTTAATTTTTCTCTCTTTCTATACTGCTTTCATAGTTTCAACTGATTAGTTGAAATCTTTAGCACTCATCAGGGAGTATGCTCATGATCCATTCGCAACGTCCGGTAGCATTAGTGACAGGCTCGACTCGGGGAATTGGTAAAGCATGCGCGTTGGCGCTTGCCAGAGCCGGGTTTCACGTCGCAATTAACGGACGCGATAACGAAGAAGGTCGCACCCGACAACAAGCCATGGTAGCGGAATTAGAACAATTTGGCATCGAAGCTCTGGCGTTACCTGGGGATGTTTCAGATTTAAATCTCCAGCAAGGGATGCTGGACACCATTTTACAACGCTGGGGGCGGCTGGATTGCGTCGTCAACAACGCCGGGACGGCGGCAAAACAGCGCGGTGATCTGCTGGAGGTTACGCCGGAAAATTACCAGTTCTGCCAGGACGTTAATACCCGGGCAATGTTCTTTTTTTGCCAGAAAGCCGCGCGCGTCATGCTCCGGCAGGGCGAATTAAGCGACCAGCATCGCTCAATCATAAATATTACTTCTTGCAGCGCCCACAGCCTGTCGATTTCCCGTGGCGAATATTGCGTATCAAAAGCAGCCGCCAGCATGGTGACGCAACTCTTTGCACTGCGCCTGGCGGAAGAAGGCATCGGTGTTTATGAAATTCGCCCTGGTATCATCGAAACTGACATGACCAGCGGTGTGAAACCGAAATATGACCAGTTGATCGGCGGCGGTCTGGTGCCGATGAAACGCTGGGGTCAGCCGACGGACATTGCCGTGGTCGTCGATGCGCTGGCAAACGGCAACTTACCTTTCACTGTCGGTCAGATTATTGATGTCGACGGCGGCCTGAACAAATCCCACTTTTAATTACGAGGCACAGCAATGGCAACAATTTCCGTTGGCATCATCATGCATGGCGTAACCGGGCGGATGGGTAAAAATCAGCATCTGATCCGCTCCATCGTGGCAATTCGTGAACAAGGCGGCGTTGAGCTGGCGAACGGCGACAGACTAATGCCTGACCCAATCCTGATTGGCCGAAATGAAGAAAAAATCGCCGCACTGGCGAAACAAACCGGTATCAGTCGTTGGGGGACGGATTTGGATGCGGCGCTGGCTAACCCGAACGATACCATCTTTTTTGATGCCGCCACGACGCAGGCGCGCCCGGGATTACTGAAAAAAGCCATCGCCGCTGGTAAACACATTTACTGCGAAAAACCGGTAGCAGTCAGCCTGTCTGAGGCCGTCGAACTTTATCACTACGCAGAGCAGCAGGGCGTTTGCCACGGCGTCGTACAGGACAAACTGTGGTTGCCGGGGCTGCGCAAACTACAGATGCTCAACCAGGCAGGCTTCTTTGGTCAGGTCTTATCGGTACGCGGTGAATTTGGCTACTGGGTGTTTGAAGGCGACTTGCAGCCGACCCAGCGCCCGTCCTGGAACTATCGGCAGGAAGATGGCGGCGGCATTATCCTCGATATGATCTGCCACTGGCGTTATGTCGTCGACAACCTGTTTGGCGAAATCAAAAGTATCAGTTGCCTGGGCGCGACCCATATACCTGAACGTTTTGATGAGCAGGGGAACGCCTATAAAGCCACCGCTGATGATGCCGCCTACGCCACCTTCGAGCTGCATAATGGCACCATCGTGCAGATCAACAGCTCCTGGTGCGTCCGTGTGCGCCGTGATGATCTGGTGACTTTCCAGGTGGACGGCGTTAACGGTTCTGCGGTAGCCGGCCTGACCGACTGCCTGACGCAATCACGCGTGAACACCCCGAAACCGATCTGGAACCCGGATGTTCGCCAGACACATGACTTTTTCGAAGACTGGGCGCCAGTACCCGATACCACCATCTATGACAACGCCTTCAAAGTGCAGTGGGAACTCTTTTTGCGCCACGTTCATGGTGAAATCGACTTCCGCTGGAATCTGCTGGAAGGGGCAAAAGGAGTGCAACTGGTTGAACTGGCGCTACAAAGCTGGAAAGAGCGCCGCTGGGTCGATGTTCCGTCACTGGCGCGCTAAGGAGGCCGTATGCAACAGCCCGATCCACGGCGTTTATCGCTGAATACCGCCACCGTCCGTAAGCAGTGGACGCTGGATAAGATCATTGATGGCTGCGCCCGCCATGAAATTCGCGGTATCTCGCCATGGCGCGATCAGGTTCAGGCGCTGGGCCTGGAACGCACCGCGCAGTTGATTCGCAGTAATGAACTGACCGTCAGCGGCTATTGCCGGGGCGGGATGTTCCCCGGTATTGATGAGGCGGCACGCCGTGCGGCGGATGACGATAACCGCCGGGCGGTGGATGAAGCACTGGCTGTGAATGCCGCCTGTCTGGTGCTGGTGGTAGGTGGCTTGCCGGGTGATTCGAAAAATATCGCCGGCGCTCGCAGTCAGGTGCGGGATGGTCTGGGACGCCTGCTTGAGTATTCGCGTAAGGCAGGCATGCCACTGGCGATTGAGCCGCTGCACCCGATGTATGCAGCGGACCGTGCCTGCGTCAATACGCTGGAACAGGCCAATGACCTGTGTGATGAGCTGGGCGATGACGGATTAGGGATGGCCGTCGATCTCTATCACACCTGGTGGGATCCGAAGTTCTTTCAGCAGATCGAACGTGCCGGACGGAAACGTATCCTGGGTTTCCATATCTGCGACTGGCTGGTGCCGACACAGCATCTGCTGCTGGATCGCGGCATGATGGGAGATGGCGTGATCGACATTCGCGCAGCTCGTCAGGCGGTGGAGGCTCTGGGGTACCAGGGGGCGCATGAAGTGGAGATTTTCTCTGAACACAACTGGTGGCAACGTGACCCGGATACGGTGCTCGCTACCTGCAAAGCGCGTCATTTGACGCATTGTTAATCAGATTTTGGCTGTATCTGATGTCTCGTCAGTCTTACCAGGTTAGTCGAGGAAATTATGAATACAGATACAAAAAAGATGATACTGGTGTCGGTGCTGTGTGGCCTGGGCTACATGATGTACTCCGTCGACCGGATGACCGTCTCCTCCGCCATTGGACTTATCGCGACGGATTTTGGGCTCGGTAGAGCCCAGTCCGGGATCCTGATGAGTTCTTTCTTTTATGGTTTCATTGGCTTCTTGTTTATTTCCGGGATCATTGCCGACAAACTCAGCGGCAAACCGGTACTCATTCTTGGCTTAGTGATGTTCTCCCTCGCCACGATCCTGACGGGGGTGGCGGGTAGTCTGACGTCACTGATCTTTTACCGCGTAATGACCGGTATCGGCGAGGGGGTTTTCTGGCCCGCCGCATCGCTGGAAGTGGCCAACGTTACCACCGAAAAACAGCGCACGACGGTGATGTCACTTTACTGGATGGGATATCCGATTGGCGGCTTCTTCGGTACCTGGCTCGGTGCGATGCTCGGCCCGGTATATGGTTGGCGCGTCGTGTTCTATGTGGCCGGGGCGCTTGGCCTGCTGGTTGCGCTGGCTTACGCCGTCATGGTGAAAAACGAGCCGAAAAAAGTTGTTGTTGCCACAACAAAAGAAAAAGTGCCGTTAAAACAGCTGTTCCGCAACCAGTCCGTAATGCTGATGGCATTCTATTATTTCCTGCTGTTGAGCGGCTGGTGGATTGTGCTGCTGTGGGCGCCGACCTTCCTGATGAACGTGAAACAGTTGCCAATCAGTACCGCAGGGACGATTGCCAGCCTGCTGGGGCTGACCGGCGCGCTGGGCGGCTTCCTGCTTGGGCGCCTGTGTGACCGGGGCGACTTCTCGCGTAAACGTGCTGTGTTGATTGGTATTACTCTGGCCAGCAGCCTGTTGATGGCGGCGATGGTGCTGCAACTGCCGGTCTTCGCCGTGGTGATCCTGGTGCTGTTCCTGGGGCTGCTGGGTTATCCGATCACTCCGCTGGTCCTCTCATTTACCGCCGAACTGGTGCCGCCGCAGCTTCGCGGCTCCGCCATTGGCTTTGTGATGAATATTGGCATGACGGCCGGTGGGATCTCACCCGTCCTGGCGGGCTATTTCGCGGATAAATATTCCATGTCTGCCGTCTGGTTCGTCGCAGCCTGCGTGATGGTCGTCAGTTCGGTACTGCTGTTGGGAGTGCGTAAAGCGCCCAGGGCAGTGAAAGAGATAGAAATGTCCGGGCTTTCATCACGCGTTTAACGAGGTAAAACATGACCACAGCGATCCCGCAATCGATCCTGGAAGCGCTTACGAATGTGTCCATGCCGCGTCACGTCAGGATGGCGCAACCGCAACAGACGCTGGAGGTGGAGGGGTATCGTATACCGGTCTACCACAGCGAGGCGTTAGTGATTGGTAGTGGCGCAGCCGGACTGCGGGCTGCGGTGGAGTTGCGTCGGCGCAAAGTGGATGTTCTGGTGGCGACACAAACCCTGTTTTGGGGAACATCGGCCTGTTCTGGCTCTGATAAACAGACCCTGCATACCGCTTCGACCAGTTTCCGGGGCGATAATTTTATCTCCCTCGCCAGTGCTATCGGCGCGGGTGGCGCGATGGATGCTGACACTGCGTATGTAGAAGCGGTCGGTTCGGTGGAAGCCTTTATCGGCCTGAAAAGTATGGGGCTTCCCTTGCCGGAGGACCGTTATGGCGCTGTATTGCGCTATCAGACCGATCACGATGAAGTGGGCCGCGCCACCAGCTGTGGACCACGTACCTCCCGCCTGATGGTCAAAGTGCTGGCGGAAGAGGCGGTGCTGCTGGGAGTACCGTTTGTCGATCATGCGACGACAGTGCGCCTGCTTACCGAAGGTGAAGGAGAGACGCGCCGTGTCGCTGGCGTATTGGCTATCGTGAAAGGCGCTCGGCAGGAGGATAATCCGTGGGGGCTATGCCTGATGCGTAGCTCGACGGTGGTTCTGGCGGCCGGAGGGCCAGGTGAACTGTTCCGCGACAGCGTCTATCCGAAACGGTGCTTTGGCTCGCTGGGGCTGGCGCTGGAAGCGGGGATCGCGACGGTAAACCTGACGGAGCATCAGTTTGGTATCGGTACGCGGCGCGATGAGTTCCCCTGGAATCTTTCTGGCACCTATGTGCAAAGCATGCCCTATATCTATTCGGTGGATGAGCAAGGCCAGGAGCATAACTTCCTTGCCCGTTACTATCGCACCACGCGAGAACTGGCCTCAAATATCTTCCGTAAAGGCTACCAATGGCCGATTCACGCCACGCGGATGCTGGATTTTGGCTCCAGCCTGGTGGATTTGGCGATCTACCGTGAGTCGCAGGCCGGACGCACAATCTACATGGATTTTAATCGCAATCCATTGCCGGTGCCGGGCGATGAACCATTCGCCACTGGCAATCTGGATGAGGATGTTTACCGCTATCTGCACAATAACGATGCCTGTCTGGAGCTGCCTGTTGCGCGTCTGCAGCGGATGAATCCACTGGCCATTGAGCTTTATAAGCATCATGGTCATGACCTGACAACACAGCCGCTGCCGTTTAATGTTAACCATCAGCATATGAATGGCGGGATTGCGGTGGATATATGGGGCCATTCGTCGTTAAGTGGCTGCTATGCGATTGGCGAAGCGGCGGGCACCCACGGGGTGACGCGCCCCGGTGGTGCTGCGCTCAATGCCGGTCAGGTTTTTGGGCTGCGCTGCGCGAAGCATATCGCGGCGACGCCGCGTGCCGCCCCGCACTCTCTTTTTGCCAGCGAAACGGCTGAACTCCTGCAGCAGATCCAGCGTGATAGCAGCCATCCTCAGGCGTTGCGGATTGACGATATTCGCGACGAAATCCAGCAGCGCATGAGTGAGCGCGCCGGATTTATTTGCGATGCCGCGCAGGTACCTGCCGCCGTTCAGGCGGCCCGGCGACTCAATCAACGTATTGCGCAAAATGGGGTGGCAATAACTCATCCTAACCAGACTGCGTTTAGCCTCCAGTGGCGCCAGATGGCTCTGGCATCAGAGGCGTTACTGGTGGCGCTGGAAAGTTATATTGCCCGCGGCGGCGGAAGTCGAGGTGCACGGATGTTGTGCTCGGCGCAGGGAGACGTCGCTCCGCAAACGCGCGAAGGCGTATTGTCTGAGTATCGTTTCATCTCTGAAAAGGCGGAGCACCGGCAGGAACAAATCCAGGTGACATGGCGCAACGGCGGGTTTGTTGTCGAACAGCGGCCATTACGCACGCTTGATGATCTCTCGACTCTCTTCTTTGAAAAGAACTGGCCGGATTATCTGACGGATGGGATCTACCGACGTTAGTATTTGTCTGTAAAAACGTTGCCCGGATGCGGCGTCACGCCTGATCCGGGCAATATTATTACGGGAGCCCGGGCAAGCGAAACGCTACCCGGGAAATTCCTTATACTTCAAGCCAGTTAAGGATGCCGTCTGCTGCTTTACGGCCTTCGGCGATGGCTGTGACTACCAGGTCGGAACCGCGAACAATATCGCCACCGGCAAAGATTTTCGGGTTGCTGGTCTGGAACGCGTTCTCGCTACCTTCCGGCGCGATGATGCGTCCCTGCGAATCCAGCTCGACGCTGTGTTTAGCCAGCCATTCCATACTGTGCGGACGGAAACCAAACGCCATCACGACGGCATCGGCTGGCACCACATGTTCGGAGCCCGCAACGATTTCCGCACGACGACGACCTTTGGCATCTGGCGCACCCATTTCGGTACGCGCCATCTTCACGCCGCAGACTTTACCGTTGGCGTTCACTTCGACACCCAATGGTTGCACGTTGAACTGGAATTCCACACCCTCTTCGCGCGCGTTTTTCACTTCGCGTTTTGAACCCGGCATGTTTTCTTCATCACGGCGGTAAGCACAAATCACGCTGGTGGCGCCCTGACGTACAGATGTGCGTACGCAGTCCATCGCGGTATCGCCACCGCCCAGCACAACAACGCGTTTGCCTTCCATACTGATGAAAGGTTCATCAGCCGATTCACCAAAGCCCATCAGTTGTTTGGTATTCGCGATAAGGAACGGCAGGGCATCGAACACGCCATTAGCATCTTCGTTTTCCAGACCGCCACGCATGGATTGATAAGTCCCCACGCCAAGGAACACCGCATCATAATCCTGGAGCAGGTCATCAAGTTGTACGTCCCGACCGACTTCGGTATTCAACCTGAACTCAATGCCCATGCCGGTGAAAATTTCGCGACGGCGAGTCATCACCTCTTTTTCCAGCTTAAAGGCCGGGATGCCGAAGGTCAGCAGACCGCCGATTTCCGGATGACGGTCAAACACCACGGCTTTGACGCCATTGCGGGTCAGCACGTCGGCACATGCCAGGCCTGCCGGACCTGCACCGATAATTGCCACACGTTTGTCTGTCTGCTTCACGCCAGTCATATCCGGACGCCAGCCCATCTCGAACGCTTTATCGTTGATGTAGCGCTCGATGTTACCGATGGTGACCGCGCCGAACTCATCATTCAGTGTACAGGAACCTTCACACAGGCGGTCCTGCGGGCAAACGCGCCCGCAGACTTCCGGCAAGGTGTTGGTCTGGTGAGACAGCTCAGCGGCCTCAAAAATACGCCCTTCGTTGGCCAGTTTCAGCCAGTTCGGGATGTAGTTATGGACCGGACATTTCCATTCGCAGTACGGGTTGCCACAGGAGAGACAGCGATCTGCCTGCGCCTTGGCCTGGCCTTCCGAAAATGGCTCGTAGATTTCAATAAATTCAATCTTACGGATCTTCAGCGGTTTCTTTGGCGGATCCACGCGCTGTAAGTCGATAAACTGGTATACGTTCTGACTCATTGCTGCCCCTTACTGCGCCTGCACACGCAGCTCTGCTGCGCTACGACTACGATGACCTAACAGTGCTTTCACATCACTGGACTTCGGTTTAACCAGCGCGAATTTCGCTGAGAAGGCCGGCCAGTTAGCCAGAATCTCTTCACCGCGAGAAGAACCGGTATGATGCACATGCTCGGTAATCAGACCGCGCAGATGCTCTTCGTGGATGGCGAGGTCATCGACGCTCAACACTTCCACCAGTTCCGGGTTCACACGTTTGCGGAACTCACCGTCTTCATCCAGGACATAGGCAAAACCGCCTGTCATCCCGGCGCCAAAGTTTACGCCTGTTTTACCGAGGATACAGACGATACCACCGGTCATGTATTCACAACCGTTATCACCGATGCCTTCCACGACAGTAATCGCGCCGGAGTTACGCACGCCGAAACGTTCACCCGCACGGCCTGCGGCATACAGACGACCACCGGTTGCGCCATACAGGCAGGTGTTACCGATAATGCTGGCTTCGTGGCTACGATAGGCAGAGCCTACCGGCGGACGTACCGCGACTAAGCCGCCTGCCATACCCTTGCCTACATAGTCGTTGGCATCGCCAGTCAGGTACAGCTCAACGCCACCAGCGTTCCAGACGCCAAAACTCTGGCCTGCTGTGCCGCTAAAATGGACTGTAATCGGGTCTGCCGCCAGACCCTGATCGCCATGCGTCTGCGCAATGTAGCCAGACAGAGATGCACCGACAGAACGGTCCGTGTTGCGAATATCAAACCAGAAAGTTTTGCTCTGGCGTTCGTCAACAAACGGTTTTGCCTGTTGCAACAACTGCGCATTCAGTACGCCGTTGTCGAATGGCGGATTGTTTTCCGTGCAGTACAGCGCTTTGCCTGGATGCGGCTCGGCGGTTTCCAGCAGTTTCGACAGATCCAGCTTCTGTTGTTTGGCGGTAAATCCGTCCAGCTCTTTGAGCAAGTCGGTACGGCCAATCAAGTCCACCAGGCGTTTAACGCCCAGTTGCGCCATCAGCTCGCGGGTTTCGCGGGCGATAAATTCAAAGTAATTGGTCACTTTGAACGGCAGACCGTGGTAGTGGTTTTTACGCAGTTTTTCATCCTGAGTTGCTACGCCGGTTGCGCAGTTGTTCAGGTGGCAAATACGCAGGTATTTACAGCCCAGCGCCACCATCGGGCCGGTACCAAAGCCGAAGCTCTCGGCGCCGAGGATTGCCGCTTTGATGATGTCCTGTCCGGTTTTCAGACCGCCATCCGTTTGTAAACGAATTTTGTGGCGCAGACCGTTGGCCACCAGCGCCTGTTGGGTTTCCACCAGGCCCAGCTCCCACGGGCAGCCTGCATATTTTACCGATGACAGCGGGCTCGCACCGGTACCGCCATCGTAACCGGCGATGGTGATGAGATCCGCATAGGCTTTTGCCACACCGGTCGCGATGGTGCCGACGCCCGGTTCGGAAACCAGCTTCACGGAGATCATCGCTTTTGGGTTGACCTGTTTCAGGTCGAAAATCAGTTGCGCCAGATCCTCGATAGAGTAGATATCGTGGTGCGGCGGCGGGGAAATCAGCGTCACGCCTGGTACGGAATAGCGCAGTTTAGCGATGTACGGGGTGACTTTATCTCCCGGTAACTGACCGCCTTCACCTGGTTTCGCACCCTGAGCGACTTTAATCTGAATCACATCAGCATTGACCAGATACGCCGGGGTGACGCCGAAGCGACCGGAAGCGACCTGTTTGATGCGCGACACTTTGTTGGTGCCGTAGCGTGCCGGGTCTTCGCCGCCTTCACCGGAGTTGGAGAAGCCACCGAGGCTGTTCATGGCTTCTGCCAGCGCTTCATGTGCTTCCGGACTCAGCGCACCGATGGACATTGCCGCAGTATCAAAGCGCTTAAACAGTTCGCTTGCGGGTTCGACGTCGTTGATGCTGACTGTTTCGCCGTTCGGCGTGATGGCCAGCAGGTCACGCAGGGTGGCCGCCGGGCGCTCATTTACCAGCTTCGCGTACTCCTGGTAGTCTTTATATTCCCCGCTCTGAACGGCTTGTTGCAATGTACGCACCACGTCCGGGTTATAGGCGTGATATTCACCGCCATGCACGTATTTCAGCAGACCACCCGCCTCAAGCGGTTTACGCGCCAGCCAGGCACGTTTGGAGAGGTTCAGCAGATCCTGCTGGAAGTCAGCAAAACCTGCGCCGCTGATACGGCTGACTACGCCCTGGAAGCAGAGTTCGGAGACCTCTTCATGCAGACCGACAGCTTCGAACAGTTTTGAGCAACGGTAAGAGGCAATCGTCGAAATGCCCATTTTGGACATAATCTTGTACAGCCCTTTGTTGATGCCGTTGCGGTAGTTCAGCATCACTGTGCGGTAATTCTTCTCAATGGCTTTGGTGTCGACCAGTTTCGCCAGCGTTTCGTAGGCCAGGTACGGATAAATGGCGGTGGCGCCGAAGCCCAGCAGCACTGCGAAGTGGTGCGGGTCGCGGGCGCTGGCGGTTTCTACGATGATGTTGGCATCGCAGCGCAGGCTTTTCTCAACCAGACGGGTCTGGACAGCCCCGACTGCCATCGGTGCCGGAACCGGCAGGCGGTTTTTGGCGATGTTACGGTCAGACAGCACCAGCAACACGGTGCCGTTACGCACCATCTGCTCTGCTTTGTCGCACAGCGCTCGCACCGTCTCTTCCAGTGAGGTTTCGGTCACATCGAAGGTGATATCCAGCACATCCGCGCGATAGTGCTCCTCTTTCATGGTGGTGAGCTGAGTGAAATCGGAGTACAGCAGAATCGGTGATTTGAAACTCAGGCGGTGCGCCTGGCCTTCCGCTTCACAGAAGACATTCATCTCACGACCGATACTGGTGGCCAGCGACATCACATGTGCTTCACGCAACGGATCGATTGGCGGGTTCGTCACCTGCGCGAACTGCTGGCGGAAGTAATCGTAAATGATACGCGGCTGGCTGGAGAGCACGGCAAACGGGGTATCATCACCCATAGAGCCGACCGCTTCCTGGCCGTTTTCACCGAGTACACGGATAACCGTGTCCAGCTCTTCGAAGCTGTAGTTAAACTGCTTCTGATAGCTTGCCAGCAGGTCGTCGTCCATTTCACGGGTACCAACCTGATCATCTGACAGATCTTCAAAGGGCACCAGACGGCGGACGTTTTTCTCCATCCACTCTTTATAGGGGTGGCGGCTTTTCAGATCGTCATCGGTCTCAGCAGAGTGCAAAATGCGACCGCCACGGGTATCGATAACCATCAGTTCACCTGGACCGACGCGGCCTTTTTCGACCACTTCGTCAGGCTGATAATCCCAGATACCGACTTCTGAGGCACAGGTGATCAGCTTGTCTTTGGTAATGACATAGCGTGCCGGACGCAGGCCGTTACGGTCGAGGTTACAGGCCGCAAAACGACCATCGGACATTACGATACCCGCCGGGCCATCCCATGGTTCCATATGCATGGAGTTAAAGTCGAAGAATGCGCGCAGGTCCGGGTCCATATCCGGGTTGTTCTGCCAGGCTGGCGGTACCAGCAGGCGCATGGCGCGCACGATATCCATCCCGCCTGCCAGCAGCAGTTCGAGCATGTTATCCATGGAGCTGGAGTCAGAACCGGTTTCGTTGACGAACGGCGCGGCATCATGCAGATCCGGGATTAGAGGGGTCTGGAATTTATAGGTACGCGCACGCGCCCACTGACGGTTACCGGTGATGGTGTTGATTTCACCGTTATGCGCCAGATAGCGGAACGGCTGTGCCAGTGGCCAGCGCGGTACGGTATTGGTGGAGAAGCGCTGGTGGAAAAGGCAAATGGCCGATTCCAGACGCAGGTCCGCCAGGTCCAGGTAGAAGCGCGGCAGGTCAGCCGGCATACACAGACCTTTATAGATGTTCACCAGGTTAGAGAGGCTACAAACGTAGAACTCTTTATCTTCCTGCAGACGCTTTTCAATGCGACGGCGGGCAATAAACAGACGGCGCTCCATATCACGCGGGCGCCAGCCAGCCGGGGCGTTAACAAAAATTTGCTCAATACGTGGCAGCGAGGAGAGGGCGATTTCACCGAGCACCCCTTCGTTGGTTGGCACATCGCGCCAGCCGACAATAGACAGGGTTTCACGTTGAAGTTCTTCTTCTACAATACGGCGCGATGCGCTGGCTTTTTCAGGATCCTTATTCAGGAACAGCATACCAACGGCATAGTTTTTGGCTAAACGCCAGCCGCGCTCTTCCGCAACGATACGGAAGAAACGATCGGGTTTTTGCAGCAGTAAGCCGCAGCCGTCGCCGGTTTTACCATCAGCGAGGATTGCGCCACGGTGCTGCATACGGGCCAGTGCGTGAATAGCGGTACGCACTACCTTGTGGCTAGGTTCGCCTTCTATGTGGGCGATCAGGCCGAAACCACAGTTATCCCTCTCAAGGGATTTATCGTACAACATATCAGTGAACCTCCCCAGGCTCTGCGGGATTCCCATCCGATACCGATTGCGCGCGGGCACAGCAAGAGCATGGCGACGGGGCTAATAAAGCCTCGCATGTCGCCCTCTTTAATTTCCTTTTCGCATCGGTACACAAGTGTTGAGGACTTGCTTAAGAGGGAATCTCAATAACTGCATAAATATGATGAGCAGACCACTCATCCAGAAAGCTTCCAGCGGATTCCCAACTTATCGGGAATCCGTACACAGGTCAAATGCCAGGCTTATTTATCTAATAATGTGCTAAAGCTTATTTAATATATTGATAATTAAATGAATTTAACCTTATTTACAATCAATAAGCCCAGCGCTGAGCGGCAGAGTAATGTGATCTGACTCACTATAGGGAAGCGTTGTTAATGCGCTACCCTACTAAAGGAAATATGAATTTCAGAATATTATTCTAGTAATGTACCTACAGGCGCAGGAACACACTGTTTTTCATTTATGACAGTATTTCTGCAAAATATCGCCTGAACATAAGGAAAAGTAATTGCCGGAGAAGTGAATGAAACGGCGGTAATCTTGACTGTTTATGCAATGAATAAAAGCCTTGCCGGGCGATTGATCCACATCATCGCCGTCGAAAGCTAAAAATGGCAGGCTTGGCCCTTTTCAAAGGCACGGCCTGTCAGATTATGCAGTTACAAAAATTAGTCAATATGTTTGGTGGGGATCTTGCCCGTCGTTATGGACAAAAGGTTCATAAATTAACGCTCCACGGCGGTTTTAGCTGCCCGAACCGCGATGGAACTATTGGCCGGGGCGGCTGCACATTCTGTAATGTTGCTTCCTTCGCCGATGAGGCGCAGCAGCACCACTCGATTGCCGAACAGCTGGCGCATCAGGCTAATCTGGTGAATCGTGCGAAACGTTATCTCGCCTATTTTCAGGCTTATACCAGCACCTGGGCTGAAGTACAGGTGCTGCGTTCCATGTATCAACAGGCAATAAGCCAGGCCAGTATTGTTGGCCTGTGCGTCGGCACACGCCCGGATTGCGTACCCGAGGCGGTGCTGGATTTACTGAGCGAGTATAAATATCAAGGCTATGAAGTCTGGCTCGAACTGGGATTGCAAACCGCACACGATAAAACACTGCGCCGTATTAACCGTGGGCACGATTTCGCCTGTTATCAGCAAACCACCCGCCAGGCCCGCGAACGCGGGTTGAAAGTATGTAGTCACCTTATCGTTGGCCTGCCGGGGGAAGGGCAGTCAGAATGTCTGCAAACGCTCCATCGCGTGGTAGAGACAGGCGTAGACGGTATCAAGCTGCATCCTCTGCATATTGTGAAGGGCAGCATTATGGCAAAAGCCTGGCAGGCGGGGCGTCTGCAAGGAATTGAACTGGAAGACTATACTGTCACCGCCGGGGAGATGATTCGCGCGACACCACCGGAGGTGATTTACCATCGCATTTCTGCCAGCGCTCGCCGCCCGACGCTTCTGGCGCCGTTGTGGTGCGAAAATCGCTGGACGGGAATGGTTGAACTGGATCGCTATCTTACTGCTCATGGTGTGCAAGGTTCCGCACTGGCTCGCCCGTGGAGCCAGCCGTAACGGTTGCCTGGACCGCATTTTTCGCACAACCTTCAACGTGTTGCTCAGAATTGGGTATTATTGAGCGGAATTGTTTAAGGAAATCGCTATGAAGCAAATCCGTTTACTGGCGCAGTATTACGTCGACCTGATGATGAAGCTCGGGCTGGTTCGTTTCTCCCTGTTACTTGCCCTGGCTCTGGTGGTGCTGGCTATCGTCGTGCAAATGGCGGTAACAATGGTATTGCAGGGGCAGGTGGCGAGCATCGACGTCATTCGCTCTATCTTTTTTGGCTTGTTGATTACCCCCTGGGCGGTCTATTTCTTATCGGTGGTCGTCGAGCAGCTTGAAGAGTCACGTCAGCGGCTTTCGCGGCTGGTGGACAAGCTGGAAGAGATGCGTGAGCGCGACCTCAAACTTAATATTCAGCTTAAAGACAATATCACCCGGCTTAACCAGGAGATGGCGGATCGCGAGAAAGCTGAAGCTGAACGTCAGGCGACGTTTGAGCAGCTTAAAGTGGAGATGCAGGAGCGCGAGCAGACGCAGATTCAGCTGGAACAGCAATCCACATTTTTACGCTCTTTCCTCGATGCCTCGCCGGACCTCGTTTTCTATCGCAATGAAGATAAAGAATTTTCCGGCTGTAACCGGGCGATGGAACTGCTGACGGGCAAAAGCGAGAAGCAGTTGATTAACCTCAAACCACAGGATGTCTACGCGCCGGAAGCGGCGGAGAAGGTCATCGAGACCGATGAGAAAGTTTTTCGTCACAATGTTTCGCTGACCTATGAGCAGTGGCTGGATTATCCGGATGGACGCAAAGCCTGTTTTGAAATCCGTAAGGTGCCCTACTATGACCGTGTAGGAAAGCGCCACGGCTTGATGGGGTTCGGGCGTGATATTACCGAGCGTAAGCGCTATCAGGATGCTCTGGAGCGTGCCAGCCGCGATAAAACCACCTTTATCTCAACTATCAGCCACGAACTGCGTACCCCGCTTAATGGCATCGTCGGGCTGAGCCGTATTCTGCTGGACACCGACTTAACGGCCGAGCAGGAAAAATACCTGAAAACCATCCATGTCTCTGCTGTCACTCTGGGTAATATCTTCAACGATATTATCGACATGGATAAAATGGAACGTCGTAAAGTCCAGCTCGACAATCAGCCGGTGGATTTCACCAGCTTCCTTGCTGACCTTGAAAACCTTTCCGGCCTGCAGGCGCACCAGAAAGGTTTGCGTTTCGTCATGGAACCTACGTTGCCGTTACCGCATAAGGTGGTCACTGACGGCACACGGTTGCGGCAGATTCTCTGGAACCTTATCAGCAACGCCGTCAAATTTACCCGTGAGGGACAAGTCACCGTCCGTGTGCGCTATGACGAAGGCGATATGCTGCACTTTGAGGTCGAAGATTCCGGAATTGGCATTCCTCGCGAAGAGCTGGATAAAATTTTCGCCATGTATTACCAGGTGAAAGACAGCCATGGCGGCAAGCCTGCTACCGGTACGGGGATTGGTCTCGCCGTATCACGTCGTCTGGCGAAAAACATGGGCGGTGACATTGTCGTTACCAGCCAGCCTGGCAAAGGTTCGCTCTTCACCCTGACCGTACACGCGCCTGCGGTAGCGGAGGAAGTGGAAGATGCGTTTGAAGACGATGATATGCCGCTGCCAGCGCTGCATGTGCTTTTGGTGGAAGACATAGAGCTTAACGTGATTGTTGCCCGTTCCGTACTGGAAAAACTGGGCAGTAGCGTGGATGTTGCGATGACCGGCAAAGCCGCGCTGGAGATGTTTAAACCCGGCGAATACGATCTGGTACTGCTTGATATTCAGTTGCCGGATATGACCGGGCTGGACATCTCGCGCATTCTCACCAGCCAGTTTGCCCGCGATGATTTACCGCCGCTGGTGGCGCTTACTGCCAACGTGCTCAAAGATAAACAAGAGTATCTGGATGCAGGGATGGACGATGTCTTAAGCAAGCCGCTGGCGGTCCCGGCATTGACTGCCATGATTAAGAAATTTTGGGATGCGGGCGAAGAAGAGGAGCAAGATGCAATGTCTCATACCAATGGTCAAAAATCACAGAACCTGCTGGATATCCCGATGCTTGAGCAGTATATCGATCTGGTCGGGCCGAAGCTTATTACCGATGGGCTGGCGGTGTTTGAGAAAATGATGCCGGGCTATCTGAGCGTTCTGGAGTCTAACCTTACCGCACGGGATCAAAAAGGGATCGTCGAAGAGGGGCATAAGATCAAGGGCGCTGCGGGATCGGTCGGCCTTCGTCATCTGCAACAGCTTGGTCAACAAATTCAGTCACCCGATCTGCCTGCCTGGTGGGATAACGTCGGCGAATGGGTTGAAGAGATGAAGCAAGAGTGGCAGCACGATGTCGATGTATTAAAAGCGTGGGTGGCAACCGCTGGAAAAAAATGACCCCGGATTAACCGGGGTGCGCGAATACTGCGCCAACACCAGGGAAATCGTGGCTGCGCCGTAAAATTATATTTTTATCAAGGGCGCAGTCGGGAAAATTTGAACTGCACGCACATAAGATAGCAAATCTTAAAGTATTTGTTACATCAATCAGTGAAATGTGTGAAGCATAACGCCCTTATCAAAATATTTAATTATCCCGAGTACGTTGCATAAAGGATGAGCAAAATGAAAAAAATCGGTGTTGTTCTCAGCGGATCAGGCGTTTATGACGGATCGGAAATCCACGAAGCGGTGATTACCCTGCTGGCGATCGCCCGCGAAGGCGCTGAGGCAGTATGCTTTGCGCCGGATAAGCGCCAGACCGATGTCATTAATCATCTCACGGGTGAGCCGATGAGTGAAAGTAGAAACGTGCTGATCGAAGCGGCCCGCATTGCACGCGGCGCGATCCTTCCGATCGCGCAGGCATCAATAAACGATCTGGATGCGCTGATTGTGCCTGGCGGATTTGGCGCAGCGAAAAATTTGAGCAGCTTTGCAAGTCTCGGTAGTGAATGTCTGGTCGACCCGGATCTGAAACGACTGGTCCTGGAGATGCATCAGGCGGGGAAACCGCTCGGCTTTATGTGTATTGCGCCTGCGATGCTGCCAAAAATCTTTGATTTCCCGCTGCGTCTGACGATTGGAACGGATATCGATACGGCGGAAGTCCTTGAAGATATGGGGGCTGAACATGTGCCTTGTCCCGTCGACGATATTGTGGTCGATGAGGATAACAAGGTGGTGACTACACCGGCGTACATGCTTGCGCAGAATATTGCGCAGGCGGCTACAGGGATCGAAAAACTGGTCTCTCGCGTGCTGGTGCTGGCTGAATGAGAGGGTTGCGTCGCCCGTTAATGGCGAAAATCAAAAAGCTATTGCTCCGTTTGGTTCTGGCGCTGGGGATTTTCTGGGGCGGCGGTATTCTTCTGTTCAGTTTTATGCCGGTGCCGTTTTCAGCAGTGATGGTCGAACGCCAGGTGGGAGCCTGGCTGACAGGGGATTTCGGCTATGTTGCTCATTCGGACTGGGTGGGTATGGACGAGATTTCACCCTGGGCGGCGCTGGCGGTGATTGCCGCTGAAGATCAGCGTTTCCCTGACCACTGGGGACTTGATTTTGGTGCGATTGAAAAAGCCTTATCGCACAATGAGCAGCATGAGAATCGTATTCGTGGTGCATCGACCATTTCCCAGCAGACCATTAAAAACCTACTGCTCTGGGACGGCAAAAATTGGGTACGTAAAGGTTTCGAAGCTGGTTTAACGCTGGTAACGGAGGCGATCTGGACCAAGCGACGTATTCTGACCGTTTATCTGAATATTGCTGAATTTGGCGATGGCATATTTGGTGTAGAAGCGGCTTCGCAGCGTTATTTTCATAAACCCGCCAGTAAGTTGACGATGGCTGAGGCGGCACTGCTGGCAGCAGTCTTACCAAATCCGCTACGTTTTCGCGCTGATGCGCCGTCAGGGTATGTGCGCAGCCGACAGGCATGGATTATGCGCCAGATGCGTCAGCTTGGAGGAGAGGAATTCCTGGAGCGCAATAAACTGCATTGATGCTCCCTCTCCGTCAGGATCAGGAGAGGGAAAACGCGCGCTGTCAGTCTTCGTCAAACCCGGCGATAAAGAGCGCAATGACAGCCGCCAGCGCTTCTTCTTCCTGTGGGCCTGTCGCTTCTATCTCAATTTGCCGGCCCTTGGCGGAGTCCAGCATAAGTAGCGCAATCACGCTATTGGCCTCGGCTTCGGTGCCTTCATCGTTACGAAGCAGTACCTCAGCATCAAAACCCTGAACCAGTTCAAACAGTTTCATCGCCGGGCGCGCGTGCATACCCAGCTTATTGGTGATTTCAACAGTTTGTTTTACGGTCATGTTTTCCGTTTTTCCAGCGTACGATGACGAGACTGAACATTTTTACCGCGCGAGCGGAAATAGTCTGCAAGTTGTTCAGCAACATAGACGGAGCGGTGTTTACCGCCGGTACACCCAATCGCTACCGTTAAATAGCTACGATTATTGGTTTCCAGCATCGGTAACCACAGTTCGAGATAACTGCGGGTCTGGTAAATAAAATTGTGCACTTCCGTATGTCTGTCAAGGAAGGCGGCAACCGGTTTGTCCAGCCCGGTCATCGGGCGTAATTTCGGATCCCAGTGCGGGTTAGGCAAGAAGCGAACGTCAAACACGTAATCGGCATCAATAGGGATACCATGCTTAAAGCCAAAGGACTCGAAGACCATCGTCAGTTCACGCTCGCGTTTACCCAACAGTCGGGTGCGGAGCATCTCGGCGAGTTCATGAACGGACATTTCCGATGTATCGACGATGAGGTCGGCGCGTGAGCGCAGTGGCTCCAGCAGATTGCTCTCTTCATCAATGGCGCTTTCCAGCGACAGGTTTTTGCTGGAAAGGGGGTGCAGACGACGCGTGTCGCTGTAGCGGCGGATCAACGTGTTGCGATCGGCATCCAGGAACAGCAGTTGCGGTGAGAAATAATCCGGCAGGCTGCTCATTGCCTGCTCAAAAATTTCCGGCGATTCCGGCATATTACGTACATCGATACTGACGGCGGCAGAGGTCTGGCGGTCAGCCAGTGTCCTTGCCAGCTCCGGTAACAGGACGACCGGCAGGTTATCGACGCAGTAAAATCCCATATCTTCCAGGGCGCGCAGGGCCACTGACTTACCTGAGCCCGAACGACCACTAACGATCATCAGGACCATGGGCCAATTCTCCTCAGAACCAGTGACAAAAGGGAGTCTGTTGCGTTACGCATCGTCATTTTCGCCTTCTGTCAGCGTGATGATCTGGTACAACTCCTCATCGCTTTGTGCGGAGCGCAGGCGGCGACAGATGGTTTTGTCCGCCAGACGCTTGGCCACCAGTGAAAGCGTATGCAGGTGGGTTTTGGTCTGATCGGCAGGAACCAGAAGCGCGAAGAGCAGATCGACTGGCTGGTTATCAATGGCATCAAAGGCGATGGGTGTTTCCAGTTGCACAAAAACACCAACGGCACGAAGGGTATCTTCTTCGAGTTTTCCGTGAGGGATGGCGATACCGTTACCAATGCCGGTACTGCCCATTTTCTCACGCGTCAGGATCGCTTCGAAGACCACTTGTGGTGGCAGGCTCAACTGCTTTGCAGCCAGTTCACTGATTATTTCCAGTGCACGTTTCTTGCTCTGGCAGTGAACACCACTACGGGTACATTCCTGGTTAAGGACATTGCTCAATTGAAGAGCGGAATCGTTATTCATCATAATTTCACCTAAGCGTCGCCAGTGCAGACACCCTGCCGGGTTGCGGCAGGGTGATACGCGCCAGACGAGTGCCCGGACAATTAGTGTTGTTTCAGTTTATCTTTATGTTTCGTAAGTTGCCGCGCCAGTTTATCAATTAAACCGTCGATGGCAGCATACATGTCTTGTCCTTCCGCACTGGCATGAATCTCTCCCCCGTTTACATGCAGGGTTGCGTCCGAGATATGAGTCACTTTCTCCACTTTCAACACAACATAGACCTGATTGATCCTTTCGAAATACTGTTCGAGTTTGGCAAATTTCGCGGTGACGAATTCGCGCAGGGCCTCGGTTATTTCGACGTTATGTCCTGTGATGTTAAGCTGCATAGTGTCTTCCTTATCGGTTAGGTCACACCAGCTGTTTACGCTGATTAGACGGCGGAATGGATAAAGACTCTCGATACTTCGCAACGGTTCGCCGCGCTACCATAATACCCTGATCAGAGAGCATGGTAGTCAGCTTACTGTCACTCAACGGCTTCGCAGGATTCTCTGCGGCAATTAATTTCTTCACCAGTGCGCGGATAGCCGTCGACGAGGCTTCGCCGCCGCCTTCGGTATTCACATGACTGGAGAAGAAATATTTAAGCTCAAAGATGCCACGCGGACTGTGCAGATATTTTTGGGTCGTGACACGGGAAATCGTGGATTCATGCATCTCGACGGCCTGAGCGATATCGGCCAGCACCATCGGTTTCATAAATTCTTCGCCTTGCTCGAAAAACGCCTGCTGCTGTTCAACAATACAGCGGCTCACCCTTAACAGGGTGTCATTGCGACTCTCAAGGCTTTTGATCAGCCATTTCGCTTCCTGCAGATTGCTACGGATAAACTGGCTGTCTGCATCGTTACGTGCACCACCGCACATTGCGGCGTAGTGCTGGTTGATTTGCAAACGAGGGATGCTGTCGGAGTTGAGTTCGACCGTCCAGCGCCCATTGTGCTTACGCACCAGGACGTCAGGGATGACATATTCGGGCTCGCCGGTCTGGATTGACTGGCCCGGACGTGGGTCAAGAGACTGGATCAAATTGACCGCCTCTTTCAACACCTCTTCTTTCAGACGAGTTACGCGCATCAGCGTACGGAAGTCATGATTTGCGAGCAGATCCAGATGATCGCTGATGATTAAACGCGCCTCCTCACACCAGGGCGTCTCTTTGGCAAACTGAGAGAGCTGGATCAACAGGCAATCGCGCAGATCTCTGGCCGCGACGCCGACCGGATCGAAACGCTGAATACGTTTCAGTACCGCTTCAACTTCATCCAGACCGATCTCTTCATCGCCCATGCTCTCCAGAATGTCTTCCAGCGGAACGGTGAGATAACCCGTGTCATCAACAGCATCGACAATAGAGGTCGCAATGGCGCGATCGGTGTCTGAGAAGGGGGTGAGTTCCACCTGCCACATCAGGTAATCCTGTAACGACTGGGTGGTCTCCCCCTGATAAATGGGCAGTTCATCGTCAAGATAATCGGTGCTGCTGCCGGAAGGGGTGCCAGCGGTATAGATTTCATCCCAACTGGCGTCCAGGGGCAACTCTTCGGGCATCTCTTTTTGCTCGAGCGCGTCGACGGTATCCAGGCCTTCGTTATCCTGGGACTGTTGCGCGTCCACTTCTTCGTGAAGATCGGTTTGCTCAAGCAATGGGTTACTTTCCAGAGCTTGCTGGAGTTCTTGCTGAAGTTCCAACGTGGACAGTTGCAGCAGGCGGATAGCCTGTTGCAACTGTGGCGTCATGGCTAGCTGTTGGCTGAGCCTTAATTGCAAACCTTGCTTCATATTCAGAGCAGTACTCTCCGACTAAACACGTCAATAAACCCTACCCTATCAGAGTCTGAAGTCTTCCCCAAGATATACGCGCTTAACATGTTCGTCTTCAAGGATTTGCTGAGGCGTACCGTGCGCGATCAAATGCCCCTGGCTGACAATATAAGCACGTTCACACACCGCCAGGGTTTCGCGAACGTTGTGATCGGTAATCAACACGCCAAGTCCGCTATCACGCAGGTGTTCAATGATGCGTTTGATATCAATTACCGATATTGGGTCAACGCCGGCAAAAGGTTCATCCAGCAGGATGAATTTAGGGTTTGCCGCCAGCGCGCGAGCGATTTCGACACGACGGCGTTCACCGCCAGAAAGCGCCTGCCCCATATTGTCGCGCAGGTGTTCAATATGGAACTCTTCCATCAACTCGTTCGCCCGATCCACACGCTGTTCGGATGTGAGATCATCGCGAATTTGCAATACCGCCATGAGATTATCAAATACGCTCAGGCGCCTGAAAATAGAGGCTTCCTGCGGCAAATAGCCGATACCGCGACGTGCCCGGGCATGCAGCGGCAGCAGACTGATATCTTCATCGTCGATGATGATATTGCCCGCATCACGCGACACGATACCGACGACCATGTAGAACGTTGTGGTTTTACCTGCACCGTTAGGACCGAGCAGCCCGACAATTTCGCCTGAATTGACTGTCAGACTGACATCTTCTACCACACGGCGGCCTTTGTAGGCCTTGGCGAGATTCTTTGCAGTTAATGTTGCCATAACGAATTAGTTACTCTTTTTTTGCGCCGGAGCCGGGGTTTGATTGTTGCTCTTATCCTGCAACTGGGACGGCACCAGAACCGTCGTCACGCGTTTGCCTTTATCACTGAAAGCCTGCATTTTCTGCTCTTTCACCAGATAGGTAATTTTGTCGCCCGTGATGTTGCTATCAAGCTGTTCAAGGTAGGCGTTGCCAGTCAGGACCACGAAATCTTTTTCCAGTTCATAGTGCATCTGGGAAGCGTGGCCTTTTACTGGTTTGCCGTTATCCTGCATCTGATAAAAGGTGGCAGGATTACCGTAGCCATCAATGATCTCTTTACCTTGCTGGCCGCCTGGACGAGTGACCACTACCTTGTCGGCGTTGATTTTGATGGTGCCCTGCGTTACGACAACATTGCCAGTGAAGGTCACCACATTCCCTTGCATATCCAGCGACTGTTGATCGGAGTCGATATGGATAGGTTGCTCGGTATCGCCGGTTACCGCAAGTGCCGGAAGACTGGCGGCAAAAAGAACACTGGCCAGGGCGAAATTAAGGCTGAGTTTGTTTGTTCTGAATTTCATAGGAGCTTCTAACCTTTTCAATAAGCTCGGCGTTTTTGCTGCGTAAATTGCCGCGCATTTTCAGGCCGGTGGAATTAAATGTTGTTCCGTATAACGTGACTTGATCATCAGAGGCGACATCCTGCGTGATCAGGTTTATCTGGGCGTTATCCGTTGTAATTTTTCGCAACTGAGCGTCCGCAGTCAGGGCGTTTACCTCAACATGCCCATAAAGATAAAGCATTCGGTCATTGGTCAGCTTCGCTTTATCGGCTTTGATGGACCATTCAGGAATTTTATCTTTGTCGAAAGTCGTCAGCACTGGCTGGGTAAACCAGGTGATAGCGTCGGCAGAATAATATTCAACATGCTGTGCTATCAGCCGATAGTTCAACGCACCTTCCGGACTGTAGACTACCGTATCGGTATGCTCGCTTTTATACGTTGGGTCAGTATTATTAACGGTAACTTGATCACTCTGTTCGCGATCGGCCAGGTTCACCCCAATCAGTATCAGTGCGACCAGTGACAGCACAATGATGACCCAACGTCTGGTTTTACTCATATTGATTGCCCTTTGGCCTCATCAAGCTTGCCTTGCGCCAGCAATAATAAATCACACACTTCACGCACTGCGCCACGCCCACCTGCAGTACGGGTGACATAATCCGCCCGGGGAATGAGCAACGGATGCGCATCGGCCACCGCCACGCTTAAACCAATTTCTGCCATCACAGGCCAGTCGATGAGATCGTCTCCGACATACGCAACTTGTTCCGGCACCAGCGAAAGCCTGGTCAATAAATCGCGATAGGCTAACAACTTATCTGATTGCCCCTGATAGAGGTGCGTGATGCCCAGCGTTTCGCAGCGGTCTTCCATCAGTTTAGCTTTTCGGCCCGTAATAATGGCAACCTCAATATCGGATGTTAATGCGCAGCGAATACCGTAACCATCGCGGACGTTGAACGCTTTCAACTCTTCACCATTATTACCCATGTAGATAGATCCATCGGATAAAACACCATCTACATCAAGTATTAACAGCTTAATCTCTTCTGCCTTTGCCATTACCTGCGTACTGACGGGTCCGTAGCATGTCGCAAGCGACGCTCCAACATTACTCATTCTTCGATCCTTTTTCACACCACGCCCGCGCGCAGCAAATCATGCATATGTACCACACCCAGCAACTGGTCGCCATCGGCAACCAAAACAGAGGTGATGTGGCGGGACTGCATCAGATTAAGCGCGTCCACCGCCAGTGTGCCGGGACGCACGCGGATGCCTCCTGGCGTCATTACCTCAGCAATGCCTAAACTACGTACATCTGCGCCCATATCGAATACGCGGCGCAAATCGCCATCGGTAAAAATGCCCTCGATCTTCATCAGATCGTCGCAAATAACCGTCAGGCCTAAATTCTTGCGCGTGATTTCGAGCAGAGCGTCGCGCAGCGTGGCGTCTTTACTCACATGCGGAATTTCATCGCCGGTATGCATGATGTCATTGACCCGCAGCAGGAGCTTACGCCCAAGTGCGCCACCAGGGTGTGAAAGCGCAAAATCCTCTGCTGTAAAACCCCGTGCTTTCAACAGCGCGACTGCCAGCGCATCTCCCATTACCAATGCGGCAGTAGTGCTTGAGGTCGGTGCTAATCCTAATGGACAGGCCTCCTGCGGTACTTTCACGCACAGATGAATATCAGCCGCACGACCCATACTGCTATCAGGACGGCTTGTCATACAGATCAGGAATACTTTTAGTCGCTTGAGCACCGGGATCAATGCCAGGATCTCATTCGATTCACCTGAGTTCGACAGTGCAATAACCACGTCCTGCGAACCGACCATGCCCAGATCGCCATGTGCCGCCTCTCCAGGATGAACAAAGAAAGAAGAGGTGCCGGTACTGGCGAATGTTGCGGCCATTTTTCGACCAATATGACCCGATTTCCCCATCCCCATGACGACGACTTTGCCGCTGCAGTAGAAAATCTTTTCGCAGGCCTGTGCAAAGTCCTGATTAATATATTGATCAAGCTGGGCAAGGCCTTCACGTTCAATTTGCAAAACGTCCCGGCCAGCCTGCTGAAAGTCGAAGCCCGGTTGCAGATCGATATGCGACATAAATGTGTGTCCAATTATCCTGTCAGACGCGGCGTAACCCAGTACAGTAGTACTAACCAGGTGATAAAACCGCCTAATAGTAATGCGCCAGTTCCTCTGCCTGTCTGCTGCTTACGCCGCCAGCAGGTGAGGGCAAAAATGACGCTGACCAGTAACATCACGCCGTAATCTCGCGTAAAAGCCAGGCTATTGAAATGACCTGGCGCGATCAGCGCGGGTAAACCCAGCACCAGCGTGATGTTGAAAATATTCGAGCCGATGATATTACCGATCGCAATATCGTCTTCTCCTTTACGTGCCCCGGCAATGGCAGTTGCCAGTTCCGGCAGGCCCGTTACGATGGCAATCATCGTCAGGCCGATTGTTAATTCACTCATCGCGAAATGGTTTGCAACCACCGTTGCGTTGTCTACTACCATGCGCGTTGACATCGGCATAACGATGAGTGCTACCCCGAGCCACAAGAATGCCACTGACAGGCTACCGCCACGCGGCAACTCTGCAACTTGCTCACGTGTTAGCGTATCACTACCTTGCAGCTCAGCCAGACGGGCGATTTTAACAATGTATACCAGCCATAGCACTGCCAGCAGAAGTAAAAACAGGCCATCCAGCCAGGTCAGTTGCCCGTCAAACAGTACCAACCCTGCCAGCAAACTGGTTATTAACATTAGCGGCAATTCACGGCGCAGGATATCGGAATGGACGGTAAATGGATGCAGAAGCGCAGCGAGTCCAAGGATCAACAAAATATTGGTGATGTTAGAGCCGAGGGCCGTACCAATGGCCAGATCAATCTGGCCGTGCATGGAGGCCGCAACAGAGACAATCATCTCCGGAAGAGAGGCGCCGATACTCACCACTGTCATCCCAATGAGCAACGGTGGAACACCCAAACTGCGACATAAAATCGAGGCGGCGAATACCAATCGGTCAGCGCTGTATACCACTAACAGTAAACCAATAATTAATAGCGCCGTCGCTAAAAGCATCTAAAGTCCTTTCTTGAGGTATAATCTGCCGGTCCGCAGGCTGCGATTGCCGGGGAAAACCGGGAATTTCAAGCGGCGTAGAGAATTCTTAATTTTGACTTTATGCGGCTCAAAAGTAAAACAAATGCCAGCTTTCGCTAACTCATACGGGTAATATTCTGTAAAAATGGTGGGTTCTTGCTGTTATCCGGCGTCATGCTTAGACCCTATCAAGGCTTATAAGGAAGAATGAATGAGCCAGACTGTGGCGAATCTGGTCGATATCCGTGGTGTGAGTTTCTCCCGTGGAAATCGGCGTATTTTCGACAATATCTCGCTGACAGTGCCACGCGGTAAAATCACCGCCATTATGGGGCCGTCCGGGATTGGTAAAACAACATTGCTGCGTCTTATTGGCGGACAGATACCGCCGGACGCGGGTGAAATCCTCTTCGACGGTGAGAATATCCCCGGAATGAGTCGCTCCCGGCTGTTTACCGTTCGCAAACGCATGAGCATGTTGTTCCAGTCCGGCGCATTATTTACTGACATGACTGTGTTCGATAATGTGGCCTATCCGTTGCGCGAACATACGAACTTACCGGCCGCGTTGCTGAAAAGTACGGTCATGATGAAACTGGAGGCGGTAGGGCTGCGTGGTGCAGCAAAACTCATGCCTTCCGAACTCTCTGGCGGGATGGCGCGCCGCGCGGCGCTGGCAAGGGCTATCGCGCTGGAACCTGATTTAATCATGTTCGACGAACCTTTTGTCGGCCAGGATCCTATCACCATGGGTGTGCTGGTGAAGCTTATCTCTGAACTGAATAGTGCACTGGGCGTGACCTGTGTTGTCGTCTCCCATGATGTGCCGGAAGTGCTGAGCATCGCCGACTATGCGTATATTGTTGCAGACCGTAAGATTGTGGCGCAGGGCAGCGCGCAAGGCTTGCAAGAAAACGCCGACCCTCGTGTCCGTCAGTTCCTCGACGGCATTGCTGACGGCCCCGTTCCGTTCCGCTATCCCGCAGGTCAATATCAATCCGATTTATTTGAGACAGGGAGTTAAGCCACTCATGTTGTTACATGCACTGGCGTCGCTTGGACATCGCGGGATCAAGACGATCGCGACGTTTGGCCGCGCTGGTTTAATGCTCTTCAACGCGCTGGTCGGTAAGCCGGAATTTGGCAAACATGCGCCGTTGCTGGTGCGCCAACTCTATAATGTGGGTGTCCTGTCGATGCTCATTATTATCGTGTCCGGCGTTTTTATCGGCATGGTGCTTGGCTTGCAGGGCTATCTGGTGCTTACGACCTATAGCGCGGAAACCAGCCTGGGAATGCTGGTGGCGCTCTCCTTGTTGCGTGAACTGGGGCCCGTTGTCGCTGCGCTGCTTTATGCAGGGCGTGCGGGTTCTGCACTGACTGCGGAAATTGGCCTGATGCGCGCGACTGAACAACTTTCAAGTCTTGAAATGATGGCTGTTGACCCACTACGGCGCGTAATTTCGCCTCGCTTTTGGGCGGGAGTGATCTCCTTACCATTGCTGACGATTATCTTCGTTGCGGTAGGTATCTGGGGCGGCTCGCTGGTGGGTGTGAACTGGAAAGGAATCGACTCAGGGTTCTTCTGGTCGGCGATGCAAAACGCTGTCGACTGGCGACTGGATCTTGTGAACTGCCTGATTAAGAGCGTTGTCTTTGCCATCACCGTAACCTGGATTGCTTTATTTAATGGCTATGACGCAATCCCGACTTCCGCCGGGATCAGTCGGGCGACGACGCGTACCGTTGTGCACTCTTCGCTGGCCGTTCTTGGTCTGGATTTTGTGCTCACCGCATTGATGTTTGGGAATTGAGTTCATGCAAACGAAAAAAAGTGAAATTTGGGTAGGCATTTTTCTGTTACTGGCACTGCTGGCGGGGCTGTTTATCTGCCTGAAAGCGGCCGATGTCGCCTCTATGCGTACCGAGCCGACGTATCGCGTGTACGCAACCTTCGACAACATTGGCGGCCTGAAAGCTCGCTCGCCAGTTCGTATTGGTGGCGTGGTGGTCGGCCGTGTTGCGGATATCGAACTCGATCCGAAAACTTATCTGCCGCGCGTCGCGCTGGATATCGAAGAGCGTTATAACCAGATTCCTGATACAAGCTCACTGGCCATTCGTACGTCAGGTTTGCTGGGGGAGCAATATTTGGCTTTGAATGTGGGTTTTGAGGATCCTGAACTGGGAACTTCTATGCTTAAAGAAGGCAGCACAATCCAGGATACTAAATCCGCTATGGTTCTTGAGGACCTGATCGGACAATTCCTTTACAACAGTAAAGGCAGTGACAATAAGAATTCTGGCGATGCGCAGTCAAAACCGCAGGATGATACTTCCAGCGCACCGTCTGCTGGTAAGACGAATTAACGAGGAGAGTTGACGCATGTTTAAACGTCTATTAATGGTTGCCATGCTGGTTATTGCGCCACTTGGACTGGCCAACGCGGCGGAACAAACCAATCCGTACAAAGCAATGCAGGAAGCAGCAAAGAAAACGTTTGATCGCCTCAAAAACGAGCAGCCGAAGATTCGCGCGAATCCTGATTACTTGCGTGATGTGGTTGATCAAGAATTACTGCCATACGTCCAGGTTAAATATGCCGGTGCTCTGGTGCTGGGGCGTTACTATAAAGACGCAACGCCAGCGCAGCGAGAAGCCTACTTCGCTGCATTCCGTGAATACCTGAAACAGGCCTATGGCCAGGCGCTGGCATTGTACCACGGCCAGACATACGAGATTGCCCCGGAGCAGCCGCTGGGTGATGCCACGATCGTACCGATCCGTGTGACCATTATCGATCCAAACGGCCGCCCGCCCGTGCGTCTGGATTTTCAGTGGCGCAAAAACACGCAGTCCGGTAACTGGCAGGCATATGACATGATTGCCGAAGGGGTGAGCATGATCACCACTAAACAAAATGAGTGGAGCGATCTGCTGCGTACCAAAGGTATCGATGGCCTGACTGCACAGTTGCAGTCCATTTCTCACCAGAAAATTACTCTGGATGAGAAGAAATAATGACACCGCAATTAAGTTGGGTGCGTGAAGGTGAACGGCTGATACTACAGGGCGAGCTCGATCAGGATGTGCTCAATCCTCTGTGGAACGCCCGGCAGGACGCAATGAAAGGGACAACCCTTATCGATCTGCGCGCTGTATCGCGCGTTGACACTGCAGGCGTGGCCTTATTAATTCACCTGATTGCTCAGGGGAAAAGTCAGGGCCACCAGGTTTCACTTGAAGGGATCAGCGAGAATCTGCAGACGCTTGCAGCATTATATAATTTACCTGCGGACGTATTGCCTCGCTAAATTTTTCAGTACGTTACTCTTTAAAGCCTCGTTTGGTATACCAACGAGGCTTTTTGCTTATTTAAGACCGCCTCACTTTCCTCTAAGATGTGGGGCTGTTTTCACAATCAGATGAAATTAACACCCATGGAAAATCATGAAATTCAGGCAGTGCTGATGAACGCACTCTCTCTCCAGGAAGCCCACGTCACTGGCGACGGCAGTCACTTTCAGGTTATTGCTGTGGGTGAGGTTTTTGACGGCATGAGCCGGGTCAAAAAACAGCAGGCCGTGTATGGCCCATTAGCGGAATATATAGCGGACAACCGCATTCACGCTCTCTCGATCAAAGCGTATACCCCGCAAGAGTGGGCACGCGATCGCAAACTAAACGGTTTTTGAGCTACGGGTATTACGCCCGCAGCGCGTGTGAATTCTTAACAGAGATCAGATGAATGGATAAGTTTCGTGTACAGGGGCCAACCCGGCTCCAGGGCGAAGTCACAATTTCAGGTGCTAAAAACGCCGCGTTACCCATCCTTTTTGCCGCACTGCTGGCAGAAGAACCGGTAGAGATCCGCAACGTTCCGAAGCTGAAAGACATTGATACCACCATGAAGCTGCTGAGCCAGTTGGGTACCAGTGTTGAACGCAACGGGTCAGTCTGGATCGATGCCAGCAAGGTTAACGTTTTCTGCGCACCTTACGATCTGGTCAAAACCATGCGTGCCTCTATCTGGGCGCTGGGACCGCTGGTCGCGCGTTTTGGCCAGGGGCAGGTTTCCTTACCGGGTGGCTGCGCAATTGGCGCGCGTCCGGTGGATCTGCACATTACTGGTCTGGAACAGCTTGGCGCGGAAATTAAGCTGGAAGAAGGTTATGTCAAAGCGAGCGTTAATGGTCGTCTGAAAGGCGCGCATATCGTAATGGATAAAGTCAGCGTAGGCGCGACAGTAACCATCATGACGGCGGCAACGCTGGCAGAAGGCACCACCATTATTGAAAACGCCGCGCGTGAGCCGGAAATCGTTGATACTGCAAACTTCCTCAATACGCTGGGTGCGAAAATTAGCGGCCAGGGTACCGACCGTGTCACCATTGAAGGCGTAGAGCGTCTCGGTGGCGGCGTTTATCGTGTACTGCCGGACCGTATTGAAACTGGCACCTTCCTCGTGGCTGCTGCAATCTCAGGCGGCAAAATTGTATGCCGTAACGCGAAACCCGATACGCTGGACGCCGTGCTGGCCAAGCTGCGTGAAGCTGGTGCGGAAATCGAAGTGGGTGAAGATTGGGTAAGCCTGGACATGCATGGTAAACGTCCGAAAGCCGTTAATGTGCGCACAGCGCCGCATCCGGCTTTTCCGACAGATATGCAGGCACAATTCACGCTGCTTAACCTCGTTGCAGAAGGCACGGGTGTGATCACCGAGACGATCTTCGAAAACCGTTTTATGCATATTCCTGAATTGATTCGTATGGGTGCGCATGCGGAAATTGAAAGCAATACCGCAATTTGCCACGGTGTCGAAAAACTCTCCGGCGCACAAGTGATGGCGACCGACCTGCGTGCATCTGCAAGCCTTGTGCTGGCAGGTTGTATCGCGGAAGGAACTACAATCGTGGATCGAATTTACCACATCGATCGTGGTTATGAACGCATTGAAGACAAGCTGAGTGCGCTGGGCGCTCATATTGAACGCGTAAAAGGCGAATAATCTCTCCTTTACCTGAAAACCCCCAACTCGCCTGCGGGAAGGGGGTCATCATGTTTATTTTGGCTTCCTTTGCCGCATCATGCTGGTTCTGTCGATAAATTCATGGGTTATGGGATCATGATAACGTGATGGCCATATCACCCAGGGATCGGTATCGAGCGCGCGAGCAATGATAAGTTCTCCTTTCGGCCATGAGCGTGTCAGCGCATTTGCAAGCGTAGATGAGCTTAAACCGCACTTACGCGATTCTGCGGCCAGTGACGTCCCTTTTTTATGCAATCCGGCAATGATATCCGCCGGGTGCCAGTCGATAAATTTGTTTTCCATACTTCCTCCCTGGTGAAAACCATTAAAATACTATGGCAATATAAAGAATGCTTACTATACGCATATAAGAGCTTTTGCTCTAAAAAGTTCATGTAAAATGAAAGCATTTAAGAATTTACCAGGGGAGCAAGTCAAGGGTGGTGGTAAAATTTGTGATTATTATAAGAACTTATTGGCACTTTCCCGTGCTTGACGGGAAAGTGAAAGAGTTAGTGATCGCGCTGGACCGCAATATGGGCGAGACCGATGAGCGCTTCACGCCACGGGGAATCAGGAAGAACCTGCAGAGCAGCAATAGCTTTATCCGCCTCTTCCTCTGCGCGACGACGCGTCCATTCCAGCGAACCACAGGCTGCCATAGCTTCCAGAACAGGTTCCAGAAGATGTCGTCCGTTGCCCTGCTCGATGGCTTCTCGAATCATCTGCGCCTGCTCTGCGGTGCCATTGTGCATCGCATGCAGTAAGGGGAGAGTCGGTTTACCTTCGTTGAGGTCATCACCGGTATTTTTGCCCAGCGTTTCGCCATCCGCACTGTAGTCCAGCAAATCGTCAATCAGCTGGAAGGCAGTGCCCAGGTAGCGGCCATAATCCTGCAACCCTTTTTCTTGCGCGTCGCTGCAACCTGCCAGCAAGCCAGAGCACTGCGCAGCCGCTTCAAACAGGCGCGCAGTCTTGCTGTAAATCACGCGCATATAGTTCTCTTCGGTGATGTTCGGGTCATTGACGTTCATCAACTGCAGAACCTCACCTTCGGCTATTACATTCACCGCTTCGGACATGACTTCCAGTACTTTCAGCGAGCCAAGACTGGTCATCATCTGAAAGGCGCGGGTGTAAATAAAATCACCGACCAGCACGCTGGCCGCGTTACCAAAGGCGGCGTTAGCGGTGGCTTTACCGCGGCGCATATCTGATTCATCCACAACATCGTCGTGGAGCAGCGTCGCAGTGTGGATAAATTCGATTAATGCAGCGATGGTGACATGCGCGTTGCCTTCGTAGCCAACGGCACGCGCTGCCAGTACGGCAATCATTGGACGGATACGTTTACCGCCGCCGCTAACAATGTAATAACCCAACTGGTTGATTAGCTGAACATCAGAGTTGAGCTGTTGCAGGATTGTCGCATTAACACCCGCCATATCTTGCGCGGTTAACTCATTGATTTTTTCTAAATTCATCGCAAAAGCCGGGCTTTCAGTCCTGTTTACCACATATCAAAATGGGATAACGAAGGGTTACGGGTTAGAATAGTATTGTTGATTGTACTGAAAAAACGCGCCAGATAAACGTTACCCTACGCATTGTGTTTTTTTTCTGCATGGAATGACGATCGCACTTGTCAAAGGCTCGCGTTTTGCGTAATATTCGCGCCCTATTGTGAATATTTATAGCGCACTCTGAATCACACGATGATGTGCGCGGAAGCGGAGTTTTTTATGTACGCGGTTTTCCAAAGTGGTGGTAAACAACACCGAGTAAGCGAAGGTCAGACCGTTCGCCTGGAAAAGCTGGACATCGCAACTGGCGAATCTGTTGAATTCGCTGAAGTTCTGATGATCGCAAACGGTGAAGAAGTCAAAATCGGCGTTCCTTTCGTTGATGGCGGCGTAATCAAAGCTGAAGTTGTTGCTCACGGTCGTGGCGAGAAAGTTAAAATCGTTAAGTTTCGTCGTCGTAAACACTATCGTAAGCAACAGGGCCATCGTCAGTGGTTCACTGATGTGAAAATCACTGGCATCAGCGCCTAAGACCTGAGGAGTAGATTTAAATGGCACATAAAAAGGCTGGCGGCTCAACTCGTAACGGTCGCGACTCAGAAGCTAAACGCCTGGGCGTTAAGCGTTTCGGTGGCGAATCCGTTCTGGCGGGTAGCATCATCGTTCGTCAACGTGGCACCAAATTCCACGCTGGTACTAACGTAGGTTGCGGTCGTGACCACACTCTGTTTGCTAAAGCAGACGGTAAAGTGAAATTTGAAGTTAAAGGCCCGAACAACCGTAAATACATCAGCATCGTTGCTGAGTAAGTTTTTCGTGGTCCGGTAACGGATAAAAGCCCCGCACCCTGTTGCGGGGCTTTTTACATTAGAAGTCCGGAAAACTTTCTGTAGGGAAAACGGGCATGAAGCAGCAGGCTGGCATTGGTATTCTTTTGGCGCTCACCACAGCAATGTGTTGGGGAGCACTGCCAATTGCAATGAAGCAGGTGCTGACGGTGATGGAACCCCCGACGGTGGTGTTTTATCGCTTTTTGATGGCGAGTATTGGTCTGGGGGCCATCCTGGCCGTCAAAGGCAAGCTTCCACCGCTGCGCATTTTTCGTAAGCCACGCTGGCTGATACTGCTGGCTATCGCGACGGGCGGCCTGTTCGGTAACTTCATCCTGTTCAGCTCTTCCCTGCAATACCTTAGCCCCACGGCGTCGCAGGTGATTGGTCAGCTTTCACCGGTCGGTATGATGGTTGCCAGCGTATTCATCCTCAAGGAGAAAATGCGTGGTACACAGATTGTTGGCGCGGGCATGCTGCTCTGCGGTCTGGTGATGTTCTTCAACACCAGTCTGGTTGAGATTTTTACCCGGCTGACGGATTACACCTGGGGTGTGATTTTCGGTGTCGGCGCGGCAACAGTTTGGGTCAGTTATGGTGTCGCACAAAAAGTATTATTGAGGCGTCTGGCTTCACAACAGATCCTCTTTTTGCTGTACACTTTATGTACGATAGCGTTACTGCCGCTGGCCAGGCCTGGAGTGATTTTCCAGTTCAGCAACTGGCAACTTGCGTGCCTGTTTTTCTGTGGACTGAATACGCTGGTTGGCTATGGCGCACTGGCGGAAGCAATGGCGCGCTGGCAGGCCGCGCAAGTCAGCGCGCTCATCACCCTGACGCCGCTGTTTACGCTGTTGTTTTCAGATTTATTATCAATGGCCTGGCCCGATGTTTTCGCCAGACCGATGTTAAACCTTATCGGTTATCTCGGTGCGTTTGTCGTGGTTGCGGGAGCAATGTATTCCGCCATTGGCCATCGTCTTTGGGGACGCTGGCGCAAGCGTGAAGTGATTGTCACTTTGCCCCGCTCAGGCGAATGAGTTACGGAGAGTAAAATGAAGTTTGTTGATGAAGCGGTCATCCTGGTCGTAGCGGGTGACGGTGGTAACGGTTGCGTAAGCTTCCGTCGCGAAAAATACATTCCCAATGGTGGCCCCGATGGCGGCGACGGTGGTGACGGTGGCGACGTCTGGCTGGAAGCAGACGAGAACCTGAACACCCTGATTGACTACCGCTTTGAAAAATCATTCCGCGCTGAACGTGGGCAGAATGGTCAAAGCCGTGACTGCACCGGTAAGCGCGGTAAAGATGTGACGGTGAAAGTGCCGGTGGGTACGCGCGTGATTGACCAGGGCACTGGCGAAACCATGGGCGATATGACCAAACACGGCCAGCGTCTGATGGTGGCGAAAGGCGGCTGGCATGGTTTGGGTAATACCCGTTTCAAATCATCCGTTAACCGTACGCCGCGTCAGAAGACGATGGGTACGCCGGGTGATAAACGCGACCTCATGCTGGAGCTGATGCTGCTGGCGGATGTAGGGATGCTGGGTATGCCGAATGCGGGCAAATCTACTTTCATCCGCGCAGTCTCTGCAGCAAAACCTAAAGTGGCTGACTATCCGTTTACCACGCTGGTTCCAAGCCTCGGCGTCGTGCGTATGGATAACGAAAAGAGCTTTGTGGTAGCAGACATCCCCGGGCTGATCGAAGGGGCATCCGAAGGCGCAGGCCTCGGTATTCGTTTCCTCAAACACCTTGAGCGCTGTCGCGTACTGCTGCACCTGATCGATATCGATCCAATTGACGGATCTGATCCGGTCGATAACGCGCGGATCATCATTGGCGAGCTGGAAAAATACAGTGAAAAACTGGCGGCTAAACCGCGCTGGCTGGTCTTCAATAAGATTGACCTGATGGACAAAGCTACAGCGGAAGCCAAAGCCAAAGAGATCGCTGAAGCATTGGGCTGGGACGATAAGTATTACCTTATCTCCGCGGCCAGCCAGCAAGGTGTTAAGGATCTTTGCTGGGATGTGATGACCTTTATCATCGAAAACCCGATCACGCCGGCGCAAGAAGAGAAGCAGCCAGAGAAAGTCGAGTTTATGTGGGACGATTACCACCGTCAGCAACTTGAAGAGGCTGAAGACGACGACCTGGACGATGACGACTGGGACGAAGATGACGAAGAAGGCGTTGAGTTCATCTATAAGCACTGATTCTGCGACTCCCCCGCAGACGATCATCTGAGGGGATAGCAGGCACACTGAGCCGGGAATGCGTTAACGCTGCCCGGCTTTTTTATTAATTGTTCTGGTAGATATCTTTGTACAGGCGGCTTTCAAAGCGAACCAGTGGAATACGACGGTTACGCTGATCGGCGGGTTCTACCGCATAACCCGACAAATATTGTACGAAGGCCATTCGCTGCCCGCTCGCGGTAGTGATAAAGCCGGCCAGGTTGTAAACGCCTTGCAATGAACCTGTTTTGGCGGACACCTTGCCGTCTACACCTGCCTCATGCAAACCCGCGCGATATTGTAATGAGCCATCATAGCCTGCAAGCGGCAACATAGAGATGTAGTTGAGCTCGTTGTCGTGCTGGGCAATATACTGGAGTACCTGCATCATGGTGGCAGGAGCGATCAGATTATGGCGTGACAGACCGGAGCCATCCGCAATAATCGTGTTTCCGATATCGACACCGGCTTGCTGACGCAGAATTTGTCGAACTGCATCAGAACCGGCGCGCCAGGTTCCCGGTACGCCAAAGCGGGCATGGCCGATCATACGGAAAACAGTATCGGCAATCATGTTGTCCGATTTTTTCAGCATGGTTTTTAGCAAATCGTGTAAAGGGGCCGATTGCGTACTGGCGATAACCGTACCAGGTTCGTTGACTTGAGTCTGGCGTAGCAGGGTCCCGGTATAGGTAATGCCTGCATCTTTGAGTTCTGCCTTGATTATGGCCCCGGCATAGCTGGCTCCGTCCTGAATGGCAAAAGCCAGCGGTAGCGGATCTGTGCGTTGTGGCAGGCAGCCGGTTAGCGTGAAACGGTTTAAATCGCCAGGGACAACATCCAGCTCGCAGTATTGCCCTTCGGATGAGCCGCGCGCCAGCGTACGGACCTGACTGAACATAGTCACGGGGTAGTACGATGCGACGCGTATGTAGGCAAGGTCTCCGGGTTTCTGCGCACTGTATAGCGAAACAGAGAAGCAGTTGCGATCAATAATGGCTGCTGCTGGCGGGGCGCTAAAGCATTGGGTCATGTCGTTCCATGGCCAGCCGGGGGCTTTGTCATGGCTGGCAAAAATCGAGGTATCGATAAGAATATTACCCTCGATTTTTTGCACCCCAGATTTTTTCAGGATCGCGACCATATTACGAATATTTTGACGTTTTAGCGTCGGATCTCCGCCAAATCTTGCCACTAAGTCGCCTTTCAATACGCCATCGGCAACCGTACCTTTACTCTCCAGCGTCGTGGTGAAGCGGAAATCAGGACCAAGCTGTAATAAAGCCGCCAGCGCAGTAATGACTTTTTGCGTACTCGCCGGTAAAGCCATTTGCTTGCCGTGATAATCGATGTCCGGTTCCTGTGCACCCACCTTTTGCACCATGAGGGCGAGGTTTGCGCCGTCCGGTAACTGGTTTATGTACTCATCGACATTCGCGGCCTGAACATTCAGGGCTATACTTGTAGTCAATCCGATGATAAATCTGGGAAATCGCATAATCTCGCGCTAACAACCTGGAAACAAGCCGTCATACTACGGCGCATCGACCCGGAAAGTAAACGATGACCCATAGTGAACTTCCGGGTAAAATACGTATCAAATTGAAAAATTGTTGCTGACCTGGGGCTTTGTCTCCGGGTCAGTTTTCTTTTGCTTCTGGTCGGGGGTTATGCGCCTGAATCCGGGCAGACATAGCAGCCGGGGCGGGAGACTGCTCCTTACAGGAAAGTTTAAGAGGTATAACAAATGCAAGCTATTCCGATGACCTTACGTGGTGCCGAAAAACTGCGCGAAGAGCTGGATTTTTTGAAATCAGTGCGCCGTCCTGAAATTATCGCCGCGATTGCAGAAGCGCGTGAGCATGGTGACCTGAAAGAAAATGCGGAATACCATGCAGCCCGCGAACAGCAAGGCTTTTGTGAAGGCCGCATCAAAGATATCGAAGCAAAACTGTCTAATGCACAGGTTATCGATATCTCTAAAATGCCGAATAATGGGCGTGTGATTTTTGGTAGTACGGTTAGTGTTCTTAATCTGGATACCGAAGAAGAGCAAACCTACCGCATTGTGGGTGACGACGAAGCTGACTTTAAGCAAAATCTGATCTCCGTAAATTCACCGATAGCGCGTGGTTTGATCGGTAAAGAACAAGACGATGTCGTAGTGATTCGTACACCGGGCGGTGATGTCGAATTCGAAATTATCAAAGTGGAATATCTCTGAATAGTTTCGTTAACCGCACTTGTTGACGTATTGTAAAGAAAAGAAAAAGGCCGCACTGCGGCCTTTTAACAACTCAATGAGCATGGCATTTTGCTCGTCTGTTAGCGAAAACCCCTCGTTTTACACAGATTTTGTGTTCAATTAAGGATATTCTTAGCGCGGCAGCGAGATTTTGCGCTCTTTAGCAGGACGATAAAGCACCAGCGTTTTACCGATGACCTGTACGTTACAGGCGCCGGTTTCGCGTACAATAGCTTCCACGATCAAGGACTTAGTCTCGCGGTCTTCGGTAGCGATTTTAACCTTGATAAGTTCATGGTGCTCTAACGCTTGTTCGATCTCGGCCAGTACCCCTTCGGTCAAACCATTATTGCCAAGCATAACTACCGGCTTGAGCGGATGTGCCAGACCTTTCAGGTGCTGTTTTTGTTTAGTACTCAGATTCATCGTATATTTTGCTTACGTTGGGATTGAAAACGGGTCATTCTACCGCCATCTCCCATATATCACCAAATCGCCGCGTGTAATTTTACGTTGCTGAATACGATGAACCCAGACGGAATGTGAAATGACAGGTAAGAAGCGTTCTGCCAGCTCGAGTCGCTGGCTTCAGGAACACTTTAGCGATAAATATGTTCAACAGGCGCAGAAAAAAGGGTTGCGTTCCCGTGCCTGGTTTAAACTTGATGAAATACAGCAAAGTGACAAACTTTTTAAGCCGGGAATGACGGTTGTCGATCTCGGCGCCGCTCCCGGTGGCTGGTCGCAATATGCGGTCACGCAGATCGGAGGCACAGGCCGTATCATCGCGTGTGATCTTTTACCTATGGATCCAATCGTTGGTGTGGACTTTCTTCAGGGTGACTTTCGTGATGAATTAGTTCTGAAAGCATTACTGGATCGAGTCGGGGACAGTAAAGTACAGGTTGTCATGTCAGATATGGCACCAAACATGAGCGGAACCCCAGCAGTTGATATTCCCCGCTCCATGTACCTGGTGGAACTGGCGCTGCAGATGTGCCGGGATGTGTTAGCGCCTGGTGGTGGTTTTGTTGTGAAAGTCTTTCAGGGCGAAGGTTTCGATGAGTACCTTAGGGAAATTCGCTCTCTGTTTACGAAAGTGAAAGTTCGTAAGCCGGACTCTTCCCGTGCCCGTTCACGAGAAGTGTACATTGTAGCGACCGGGCGAAAACTATAGTAACCTGACGCTGTTTTTAACACAGTTGTAATATGAGGTTAATCCCTTGAGTGACATGGCGAAAAACCTAATACTCTGGCTGATCATTGCCGTTGTGCTGATGTCAGTATTCCAGAGCTTTGGGCCCAGCGAGTCTAATGGCCGTAAGGTGGATTATTCTACCTTCCTGCAGGAGGTCAACCAGGACCAGGTTCGCGAAGCGCGTATCAACGGACGTGAGATCAACGTTACCAAGAAAGATAGTAACCGTTACACGACTTACATCCCGGTGAACGATCCGAAACTGCTTGATAACCTGCTGACTAAAAATGTCAAAGTGGTTGGCGAGCCGCCGGAAGAACCTAGCCTGCTGGCTTCGATCTTTATTTCCTGGTTCCCGATGCTGTTGCTGATTGGGGTCTGGATATTCTTTATGCGCCAGATGCAGGGCGGCGGTGGCAAAGGTGCCATGTCGTTTGGCAAGAGCAAGGCGCGTATGCTCACCGAAGATCAGATTAAAACGACTTTTGCGGATGTTGCGGGTTGCGACGAAGCAAAAGAAGAGGTGGGTGAACTGGTTGAATACCTGCGCGAACCGAGCCGTTTCCAGAAGCTGGGGGGTAAAATCCCGAAAGGCGTTCTGATGGTAGGCCCTCCGGGTACCGGTAAAACGCTGCTTGCGAAAGCTATCGCGGGTGAAGCGAAAGTCCCATTCTTTACAATTTCCGGTTCTGACTTTGTGGAAATGTTCGTTGGTGTCGGCGCATCCCGTGTGCGCGACATGTTTGAACAAGCCAAAAAAGCGGCACCGTGCATTATCTTTATTGATGAAATCGACGCAGTTGGTCGCCAGCGTGGGGCGGGCCTGGGTGGCGGTCATGATGAACGCGAACAGACGCTGAACCAGATGCTGGTTGAGATGGATGGTTTCGAAGGTAATGAAGGTATCATCGTTATTGCTGCGACGAACCGTCCGGACGTTCTTGATCCTGCGCTGTTGCGTCCGGGCCGCTTTGACCGTCAGGTCGTGGTTGGTCTGCCGGATGTTCGCGGTCGTGAGCAAATACTGAAAGTGCATATGCGTCGCGTACCGCTCTCTCCGGATATTGATGCGGCAATTATCGCGCGTGGTACGCCCGGCTTCTCCGGTGCTGATCTGGCGAACCTGGTGAACGAAGCGGCGCTGTTTGCTGCACGCGGCAACAAGCGCGTCGTCTCGATGGTTGAGTTCGAGAAAGCGAAAGATAAAATCATGATGGGTGCGGAACGTCGCTCCATGGTGATGACGGAAGCGCAGAAAGAATCCACCGCTTATCATGAAGCAGGTCATGCGATTATTGGTCGTCTGGTACCAGCACACGATCCGGTACATAAAGTCACCATTATTCCGCGTGGTCGTGCACTTGGCGTGACGTTCTTCCTGCCGGAAGGTGACGCGATCAGTGCCAGCCGTCAGAAGCTGGAAAGCCAGATCTCCACCCTGTATGGTGGCCGCCTCGCAGAAGAGATCATTTACGGTGCTGAGCAGGTTTCTACTGGTGCGTCGAACGACATCAAAGTGGCAACAAACCTGGCGCGTAACATGGTGACCCAGTGGGGTTATTCAGACAAACTTGGTCCATTGCTGTACGCAGAAGAAGAAGGCGAAGTATTCCTTGGCCGTAGCGTAGCAAAAGCGAAACACATGTCTGATGAAACCGCACGGATTATCGATCAGGAAGTGAAAGCATTGATTGAGCGTAACTACAATCGTGCACGTCAGATCCTGAACGAAAACATGGATATCCTGCATGCGATGAAAGACGCGTTGATGAAATATGAAACTATTGATGCGCCGCAAATCGATGACCTGATGGCTCGCCGTGATGTGCGTCCGCCAGCTGGCTGGGAAGATCCTGGTACTAACAATTCTGACAGCAATGGTACTCCTCGTGCGCCGCGTCCGGTAGACGAACCGCGTACGCCGAACCCGGGTAACACGATGTCTGAACAGTTGGGCGATAAGTAAGTTTTCTATTGTCGATGATGTGTTCTTTTGCTGAAACCCTGGGGCTTGCTCCGGGGTTTTTCTTTTTTGCACAATCAAATATTCAAAAAGGTTTTACGTCATGAAATTGCATGCTCAGGGTACCATCCTCGATCTTTCTCATCCGCATGTGATGGGGATTCTCAATGTGACGCCGGATTCTTTTTCAGATGGCGGAACGCATAATACGTTGGTCGAGGCGGTCAGACATGCCAATCTGATGATTAATGCCGGCGCAACGATAGTGGATGTCGGTGGTGAATCTACCCGCCCTGGTGCCGCAGAGGTCAGCGTTGAGGAAGAACTGGACCGTGTTATTCCTGTTGTGGAAGCGATAGCACAGCGCTTTGAAGTATGGATTTCTGTCGACACCTCTAAGCCCGAAGTAATCCGTGAATCGGCCCGGGTGGGGGCTCATATCATCAATGACATCCGCTCGCTGACTGAACCTGGCGCGCTTGAAGCCGCGGCAGAAACAGGTTTGCCTGTTTGCCTGATGCATATGCAGGGCCAGCCAAAAACGATGCAGGAAGCGCCTAAGTATGATGACGTATTTACGGATGTGAATAGCTTCTTTATAAATCATATTGCGCGCTGCGAACGCGCTGGTATCCCAAAAGAGAAATTGTTACTCGACCCCGGATTTGGTTTCGGTAAGAATCTCACGCACAACTACGCGCTCCTCGCCCGCCTGGCGGAGTTTCATCATTTTAACCTGCCTCTGTTGGTAGGAATGTCGCGTAAATCGATGGTTGGCCAGTTACTGAATGTTGGCCCCAACGAAAGATTGAGTGGTAGCCTGGCATGTGCGGTAATTGCCGCCATGCAAGGCGCACACATTATTCGTGTCCACGATGTAAAAGAAACGGTTGAAGCCATGCGGGTGGTGGAAGCCACACTGTCAGCGTCAGCGAAGGAAAACAAACGCTATGAGTAATCGTAAATATTTTGGCACCGATGGCATCCGTGGTCGCGTTGGTGATGCGCCAATTACCCCAGACTTTGTTCTTAAACTAGGCTGGGCGGCTGGTAAGGTGCTGGCTCGCCATGGCTCACGCAAAATTATTATTGGCAAAGATACCCGCATTTCCGGCTATATGCTGGAGTCTGCACTCGAAGCTGGTCTCGCCGCTGCGGGTTTATCTGCCTCTTTTACCGGGCCGATGCCTACTCCCGCAGTGGCATACCTTACCCGTACGTTTCGTGCAGAAGCGGGAATTGTAATCTCAGCATCGCATAATCCTTTCTATGACAACGGTATCAAGTTCTTTTCTATAGACGGTACAAAGCTGCCGGACGCGGTAGAAGAAGCCATTGAAGCTGAGATGGAAAAAGAACTGACCTGCGTGGATTCAGCTGAGCTGGGTAAAGCCAGCCGTATCGTGGATGCCGCAGGCCGTTATATCGAATTTTGCAAAGCGACATTCCCCAACGAGCTCAGCCTGAACACGCTTAAAATCGTCGTTGACTGCGCGAATGGCGCAACCTACCACATTGCCCCGAGTGTTTTCCGTGAACTGGGTGCGAAAGTGATCGCGATGGGCTGCGAGCCTGATGGTGTCAACATCAATGAAAACTGTGGTGCAACGGATGTCCGGGCATTGCAGCAACGTGTTTTGAGTGAAAAAGCGGATTTAGGTATTGCTTTTGATGGTGACGGTGATCGTGTGATCATGGTTGACCATGAAGGCAACAAAGTCGATGGCGACCAAATTCTCTACATCATTGCGCGCGAAGCCTTGCGTCAGGGGCAATTACGCGGCGGCGCGGTAGGGACGCTGATGAGTAACATGGGGCTGGAACTGGCATTAAAACAGCTCGGTATTCCGTTTGCGCGTGCGAAAGTGGGTGACCGCTACGTCCTCGAAAAATTGCAGGAAAAGGGCTGGCGCCTTGGCGCAGAGAACTCTGGCCACGTCATTTTGCTGGATAAAACGACGACCGGCGATGGCATTGTAGCGGGCCTGCAGGTTGTGGCGGCCATGGTGCGTAATCACATGAGCTTGCATGATTTGTGCAGCGGGATGACCATGTTCCCTCAGATACTGGTGAATGTGCGCTATACCTCCAGCGATATTGATCCGCTTGAAGATGAGCAGGTTAAAAGCGTAACCGCTGAGGTTGAAGCGGCGTTGGGCAATCGTGGCCGCGTACTGTTGCGTAAATCCGGAACTGAACCGTTGATTCGCGTCATGGTGGAAGGCGAGGTTGAAGAGCACGTTGTTGCGTTTGCTAACCGTATCGCAGATGCGGTTAAAGCTGTGTAACAGTCATTAAGTGTCTAAAAAGGCGGCGTTTGCTGCCTTTTTAATGCACGACGTCTCCGTTTTTGCTGTTTTTTTCCTCACTTGATAAAATGCGCTTAAAATGCCCTTGCGAAGGTGATTCGCTTTGGTTAGTATTCACACCCGCTTCAGTGGGAAACATTAGCAACCCCACTTTTATTGGTTTGAAGCATTGGCATGCGGCAACCCCGCAAGGAACAGGTTGATTATGTACGAAGCTCTTTTAGTTGTTTTCCTTATTGTGGCAATTGGCCTTGTTGGTTTAATCATGCTGCAGCAAGGTAAAGGCGCTGATATGGGAGCCTCATTTGGCGCAGGCGCTTCTGCAACGTTGTTCGGTTCAAGTGGTTCTGGTAACTTCATGACCCGTATGACTGCTGTGTTAGCGACACTGTTCTTCATCATCAGTCTGGTGCTCGGTAACATCAATACCAACAAAACCAATAAAGGAAGTGAATGGGAAAGACTGAGTGCCCCAGCTCATACTGAGCAGACTCAGCCAGCAGCTCCGGCGCAGCCGAGCAGCGATATCCCGAAATAAGAAGTCGTCGTACCGAGGTGGTGGAATTGGTAGACACGCTACCTTGAGGTGGTAGTGCCCTAACGGGCTTGTGGGTTCGAGTCCCATCCTCGGTACCAATTTTCCGAAAAAAGACGCCAAAGGCGTCTTTTTTTTCGTCTGTAGAAAAGGCAGTTCTCAAGCCAGTACGTGGCACAGCCTGGGTGGAACTTCGCTGCGGCTGATGTTCTTGCATAAATGTTATTGCATAAAAAAGCCGCTTTCGCGGCTTTTCTCATTTCCTTTTCTGTCAGCGCTTATTTAGCTTTGTTTTCCAGATTCTCAACCTGCGGCAGACCCGTCGCAGAGGAGGCGGAAAGCAGGCCAGACTGTGCATAACCAAACAGTTTTTCACGTGTATCGGTGATGTCCAGATTACGCATGGTCAACTGGCCAATACGATCATCCGGAGAGAAGACAGAATCACCTTTCTCCATGGTCAGACGCTCTGGTTTATAAGTCAGGTTGTCAGACACGGTGTTCAGGATGGAGTAATCGTTGCCACGACGCAGTTCCAGCGTGACTTCACCGGTGATTTGGCTTGCTACCCAACGTTGCAGACCATCACGCAGCATCAAGGCCTGAGAATCGAACCAGCGACCCTGATAGAGCAAACGTCCCAACTGACGCCCATGTGCATGATATTGCTCGATAGTATCTTCGTTGTGAATACCGGTCAGCAGGCGCTCATACGCAATATGCAGGAGTGCCATCCCCGGTGCTTCATAGATACCGCGGCTTTTCGCTTCAATAATACGGTTTTCAATCTGATCGCTCATTCCCAGACCGTGACGACCACCGATCCGGTTGGCTTCCATCATTAGCTCAACATCATCGCTAAATGTTTTACCGTTAAGAGCAACCGGATGGCCTTGTTCAAAACGTACGGTCACTTCTTCCGCCGGGATTTTTACATTTTCATCCCAGAACTTCACACCCATGATCGGGTTAACGATTTTCACGCTGGAGTTCAGGAATTCGAGATCTTTCGCTTCATGCGTTGCGCCGAGCATGTTCGAGTCAGTGGAGTACGCTTTTTCCACAGACATTTTGTAATCGAAACCACAGGCGATCATGAATTCGGACATTTCCTGACGACCGCCCAGCTCATCAATAAAGTCGGTGTCCAGCCAGGGTTTATAAATTTTCAGTTCGGCATTGGTTAACAGGCCATAACGATAGAAGCGCTCAATATCATTACCTTTATAGGTACTGCCATCGCCCCAGATGTTAACACCATCTTCTTTCATTGCTGCAACGAGCATCGTACCGGTCACTGCGCGACCAAGCGGCGTAGTGTTAAAGTAGGTCAGTCCACCCGTTGTATTATGAAACGCGCCGCACTGAATAGCGGCAATGCCTTCGGCAACCAGCTGCTTGCGACAGTCGATCAGGCGGGCATTCTCCGCGCCATATTCCTTCGCACGACGAGGAATTGCGTCATAGTCGTCCTCGTCCGGTTGACCCAGATTCGCAGTGTATGCGTAAGGAACGGCCCCTTTTTTGCGCATCCACAGCAATGCCGCGCTGGTATCCAGGCCCCCGGAGAAGGCGATACCAATACGTTGACCAACCGGAAGATGCTTGAGAATCGTCGTCATAAAATAAATCCCTGCTTTATATACCTATGGTGAGAGACTTAACAGCCACGCCATGATGTTTAATACCATTCTCTGTTGTTTCGGGAGTGAATGGTTATGCAAAATAAATGAGTTTTCATTTAAACATCTTTTGGCGATGACAGGAAGAGAAGAGTGCAATTTTCATCGCAATAATGACCGTGAATGCCCTCTGAAAACGCATCCGCCATTGCGAATGATAATACAAGTCCAGGCGCATAAAATGCAAACTTGTCAGGGTTGACAGATAGTTATGTTTATCAATATAATGAATGCAGATTATACGTCCCGTCTTCGGTACCAAATCCCAGCATCATTTGCAAATCTTCTGCTAACCGAGTAGAATTTGCCACGTTTCAGGCGCGGGGTGGAGCAGCCTGGTAGCTCGTCGGGCTCATAACCCGAAGGTCGTCGGTTCAAATCCGGCCCCCGCAACCACTTTCCCTAAGTGTTCTTTTTCAAATATACTATGAAGACTTAACGCCTTCGTCGCTGGATTTGAAAAAAATACTCCCGGAAGGTTCTCCAGGCCGCAGTTGCGGCTATAGGGTTCAGTTATTTAAAGCCCCGATTTATCGGGGTTTTTTGTTATCTGACTACGGAATAACTGGGCTTTACGCCCTTTTTTTATGTCTTGGGGGTGGGCTTGTCCACATTAGAGCAAAAATTAACAGAGATGATCACAGCACCGGTTGAAGCACTGGGCTACGAGCTGGTTGGTATTGAATTTGTGCGTGGTCGCACATCTACACTGCGCATCTATATTGATAGTGAAGATGGCATCAATGTTGATGATTGTGCCGATGTCAGCCATCAGGTCAGCGCGGTGATGGATGTTGAAGATCCTATTACCGTCGCTTATAACCTGGAAGTGTCCTCACCAGGCCTTGATCGTCCCTTATTTACAGCGGAACACTATGCGCGTTTTACGGGTGAAGAGGTGTCGCTGGTCTTGCGTATGGCGGTACAGAACCGTCGTAAATGGCAAGGCGTTATCAAAGGTGTCGATGGCGAGATGATCACCGTTACGGTCGAAGGTAAAGATGAAGTGTTCGCATTGAGCAACATTCAGAAAGCGAACCTGGTCCCCCACTTTTAACAGTCTGGATTGAGGTGAAAGGCCCCCGATGAATAAAGAAATTTTGGCTGTTGTTGAAGCTGTTTCTAACGAAAAAGCGCTGCCGCGTGAAAAAATCTTCGAAGCGCTGGAAAGTGCTCTGGCTACAGCAACCAAGAAAAAATACGAGCAAGAAATTGATGTTCGCGTAGAGATCGATCGTAAGAGCGGTGATTTCGATACGTTCCGCCGTTGGGTTGTGGTCGAAGAAGTTACCCAGCCGACGCGAGAAATCACGCTGGAAGCGGCTCGCTTCGAAGACGAAAGCATGAATGTGGGTGATTTTGTTGAAGACCAGATTGAATCTGTCACCTTTGACCGTATTACCACCCAGACGGCAAAACAGGTTATCGTGCAGAAAGTGCGCGAAGCTGAACGTGCGATGGTTGTTGACCAGTTTCGTGAGCATGAAGGCGAAATCATCACTGGTGTGGTGAAGAAAGTGAACCGCGATAACATCACGCTTGATCTGGGTAGCAATGCCGAAGCCGTAATTTTGCGCGAAGATATGCTTCCGCGTGAAAACTTCCGTCCCGGCGACCGTATTCGCGGTGTGCTCTACGCTGTACGTCCCGAAGCGCGTGGTGCACAGCTGTTCGTGACGCGTTCCAAACCTGAGATGCTGATCGAACTGTTCCGCATTGAAGTACCGGAAATTGGCGAAGAAGTCATTGAAATTAAAGCGGCTGCTCGCGATCCAGGTTCCCGTGCGAAAATCGCGGTAAAAACCAACGACAAACGTATCGATCCGGTCGGTGCGTGTGTAGGGATGCGTGGCGCGCGTGTTCAGGCTGTATCAACCGAACTGGGCGGTGAGCGAATCGATATTGTCCTGTGGGATGATAACCCGGCGCAGTTCGTTATTAACGCCATGGCACCTGCTGATGTTGCTTCTATCGTTGTTGATGAAGACAAGCACACCATGGATATCGCCGTTGAAGCCGGTAACCTGGCTCAGGCAATTGGCCGTAATGGCCAGAACGTTCGTCTGGCTTCACAGCTGAGCGGCTGGGAACTCAACGTGATGACCGTTGAAGACCTGCAGGCGAAGCATCAGGCAGAAGCCCATGCGGCGATCGACACCTTCACTCGCCACCTCGACATTGACGAAGACTTCGCCACTGTTCTGGTTGAAGAAGGTTTCTCTACGCTGGAAGAACTGGCATATGTGCCAATGAAAGAGCTGCTGGAAATCGACGGGCTGGATGAAGATACCGTTGAAGCCCTGCGTGAACGCGCGAAAAATGCCCTGACTACTCTGGCCCTGGCGCAGGAAGAAAGCATCGGTAATAAAGAACCGGCTGAAGACCTGCTGAACCTGGAAGGTTTGGATCGTGCATTGGCGTTTAAACTGGCAGCCCGCGGTGTTTGTACGCTGGAAGATCTCGCCGATCAGGGCGTAGATGACCTGAGCGATATCGACGGTTTGACCGACGAGAAAGCCGGGGAGCTCATCATGGCCGCACGTAATATTTGCTGGTTTGGTGGCGAAGCGTAATAAACTGTAGCAGGAAGGAACAGCATGACAGATGTAACCGTAAAAACGCTGGCCGCTGAGATTCAGACCTCTGTGGACCGCCTGGTACAGCAATTTGCTGATGCAGGGATCCGCAAGTCCGCTGAAGACTCAGTGACGGCACAAGAAAAGCAGACGCTGTTAGCGCATCTGAACCGTGAACATGGCTCAGGTCCTGACAAGCTGACGTTGCAGCGCAAGACGCGCAGCACATTAAGTATTCAGGGCACCGGTGGGAAAAGTAAATCGGTGCAGATCGAAGTCCGTAAAAAGCGCACCTTTGTAAAACGCGATCCACAAGAGGCAGAACGTCTCGCAGCGGAAGAAGAGGCGAAGCGTGAAGCGGAGGAGAAGGCCCGTCGTGAAGCAGAGGAAGCTGCTAAGCGCGAAGCCGAGGAACAAGCCAAACGTGATGCCGAAGAAAGAGCGAAGCGTGAAGCGGATGAAAAAGCCAAACGCGAATCTGCTGATAAAGCAAAACGTGAAGCTGCGGAAAATAGCAAAGTGAGCAACCAACAATCTGACGAAATGACCAGGACAGCCCAGGGTGAAAAAGCCCGCCGTGAAGCTGAAGCGCAAGAACTTAAGCGCAAAGCGGAAGAGGAGGCTCGTCGTAAGCTGGAAGAAAATGCGCGTCGCGTAGCGGAAGAAGCTCGTCGCATGGCTGAGGAAAACGAATCCCGTTGGAATGCCAGCAGCGATAAAGAAGAAGAAAGCAGCGACTATCATGTAACCACTTCTCGCCATGCACGCCAGGCTGAGGACGATAGCGACCGCGAAGTTGAAGGTGGTCGTGGTCGTGGTCGTAATGCGAAAGCGGCACGCCCAGCGAAAAAAGGCAACAAGCATGCCGAAAGCAAAGCCGATCGTGAAGAAGCCCGTGCTGCCATTCGCGGCGGTAAAGGCGGCAAACAGCGTAAAGGTTCTGCGCTGCAACAGAGCTTCCAGAAGCCTGTGCAGGCGGTTAACCGTGACGTTGTGATTGGTGAAACGCTGACTGTTGGCGAGCTGGCTAACAAAATGGCGGTGAAAGGTTCTCAGGTCATCAAAGCGATGATGAAACTGGGTGCAATGGCCACCATCAACCAGGTCATCGACCAGGAAACCGCGCAGCTTGTAGCCGAAGAGATGGGCCACAAAGTTATCCTCCGTCGTGAAAACGAACTGGAAGAAGCGGTAATGAGCGACCGTGACACAGGTGCTGCGGCAGAACCGCGCGCACCGGTCGTGACCATCATGGGACACGTTGATCACGGTAAAACCTCTCTGCTGGATTACATTCGTTCAACGAAAGTAGCATCAGGCGAAGCGGGTGGTATCACCCAGCACATCGGTGCATACCACGTTGAAACCGAAAACGGCATGATCACCTTCCTGGATACCCCGGGCCACGCCGCGTTTACCGCAATGCGTGCACGTGGTGCGCAGGCAACGGATATCGTGGTTCTGGTTGTAGCAGCTGACGATGGCGTGATGCCGCAAACAATCGAAGCTATCCAGCACGCTAAAGCGGCGCAGGTACCGGTTGTTGTTGCAGTTAACAAGATCGATAAGCCAGAAGCGGATCCGGATCGCGTTAAGAATGAATTGTCCCAGTACGGTGTTATGCCGGAAGAGTGGGGCGGCGAAAGCCAGTTCGTTCATGTATCAGCAAAAGCGGGTACCGGTATCGACGAACTGCTTGATGCCATCCTGCTTCAGGCAGAGGTTCTTGAGCTGAAAGCTATCCGTACCGGTATGGCGAGCGGTGTTGTGATTGAATCCTTCCTGGATAAAGGTCGTGGCCCGGTTGCTTCGGTGCTGGTACGCGAAGGTACTCTGCATAAAGGCGATATCGTTCTGTGTGGCTTTGAATATGGCCGCGTACGTGCGATGCGTGATGAGCTCGGTCGTGAAGTTACCGAAGCGGGTCCGTCTATTCCGGTTGAAATCCTCGGCCTGTCTGGTGTTCCGGCAGCGGGTGATGAGGCGACTGTTGTTCGTGACGAGAAGAAAGCTCGTGAAGTTGCTCTGTATCGTCAGGGTAAATTCCGCGAAGTCAAACTGGCGCGTCAGCAGAAATCCAAACTGGAAAATATGTTCGCCAACATGACCGAAGGTGAAGTTCACGAAGTGAACGTCGTTCTGAAAGCGGATGTTCAGGGCTCTGTGGAAGCAATCACCGATTCTCTGCTGAAACTGTCTACCGACGAAGTGAAAGTGAAGATTGTAGGTTCTGGTGTCGGTGGTATCACCGAAACCGATGCTACGCTGGCCACGGCTTCGAACGCCATCCTGGTTGGCTTTAACGTTCGTGCTGACGCCTCTGCGCGCCGTGTGATCGAAGCCGAAGGTCTGGATCTGCGTTACTACTCCGTCATCTATAATCTGATCGACGAAGTGAAAGCAGCAATGAGCGGCATGCTGTCTCCGGAGCTGAAACAGCAGATCATTGGTCTGGCAGAAGTTCGCGATGTGTTCAAATCACCGAAATTCGGTGCGATCGCGGGCTGTATGGTTACGGAAGGTACGATTAAACGTCATAACCCAATCCGCGTTCTGCGTGACAACGTGGTTATCTATGAAGGCGAGCTGGAATCCCTGCGCCGCTTCAAAGATGACGTTAACGAAGTCCGTAACGGCATGGAGTGTGGTATCGGCGTGAAGAACTACAACGACGTTCGCGTTGGCGATATGATCGAAGTGTTCGAAATTATCGAGATCCAACGCAGCATCGACTAATCCCGTTGGGATAAGTCCATAAGTAGGCCGGGATCGCCTCGCGCCACCCGGCAATAATTTTAAAAAGGGGCTTTAGCCCCTTTTTTGTCTGGAGAATTTATTATGGCGAAAGAATTTGGTCGCCCACAACGCGTAGCCCAGGAGATGCAGAAAGAAATCGCCATCATCCTGCAGCGCGAAATTAAAGACCCTCGCGTTGGTATGATGACCACCGTATCGGGCGTTGAAGTCTCTCGCGATCTGGCCTATGCCAAAGTGTTCGTTACTTTCCTGAACGACAAAGATGAAGCCGCTGTTAAAGCGGGCATCAAAGCGCTTCAGGAAGCATCCGGTTTCATCCGTACGCTGCTCGGCAAAGCTATGCGCCTGCGTATCGTGCCGGAACTGACCTTCTTCTACGATAACTCACTGGTAGAAGGGATGCGCATGTCCAACCTCGTTACCAGCGTGGTGAAACATGACGAAGAGCGTCGTGTAAACCCGGACGACAGCAAGGAGGACTGATGAGTCGTCCTCGTCGTCGCGGTCGCGATGTGCATGGCGTGCTGTTGCTGGATAAACCGCAAGGCGCCTCCAGCAATGATGTACTGCAAAAAGTTAAACGTCTTTTTAATGCCAATCGCGCCGGGCACACCGGCGCATTGGATCCTCTGGCCACGGGTATGTTACCGATTTGTTTGGGAGAGGCGACAAAGTTCTCTCAGTATCTGCTGGATTCAGACAAACGTTACCGCGTAATTGCGAAGCTGGGCCTGCGCACAGATACGTCCGATGCCGATGGCCAAATTGTCGAAGAACGCCCGATCAATTTTAATGCTGAGCAACTGGCCGCAGCGTTGGATACCTTCCGTGGCAATACCGAACAGATACCCTCGATGTACTCTGCACTGAAATATCAGGGCAAAAAGCTGTATGAGTACGCGCGCCAGGGTATTGAGGTCCCGCGAGAAGCGCGGCCAATTACGGTTTATGAACTGTTGTTCATACGTCACGAAAGCGATGAACTGGAACTGGAAGTTCACTGCTCGAAAGGCACTTACATTCGCACAATTATTGATGATCTGGGCGAGAAACTGGGCTGCGGCGCACATGTGATATATCTGCGTCGCCTGGCGGTCAGTAAATATCCTGCCGAGCGAATGGTCACGCTGGAACAACTACATGACCTGGTTGCGCAAGCCGGGCAGCGTGATATTCCTGCGGCCCAATTACTTGATCCGTTGTTAATGCCTATGGATAGCCCGGCAGCTGATTATCCGGTTGTTAACCTTCCGCTGGCCTCATCAGTGTACTTTCGCAACGGTAATCCTGTGCGAACCACCGGTACGCCCCATGAGGGGCTGGTGCGTGTTACCGAAGGTGAAGAGGCCAAATTTATCGGTATGGGTGAAATGGATGACGAAGGGCGTGTTGCTCCGCGTCGACTGGTGGTTGAGTACCCGCCAGCCTAAGCCTCATCTTGCGATAACCAGCCACTGAGAGTAGAATATTGGCGCTTAATGCCGGGTCAATTGTTTAACAATATCTGGTATTAATTCCGGGGTTGCTGAATTAGAGATCGGCACCCTTTCATTTTTTTATCACTGGAGTACAAAATGTCTCTAAGCGTTGAAGCTAAAGCAAAAATCGTTTCTGAGTTTGGTCGTGGCGAAAACGACAGCGGTTCTACTGAAGTTCAGGTTGCACTGCTGACTGCACAGATCAACCACCTGCAGGGCCACTTTGCAGAGCACAAAAAAGATCACCACAGCCGTCGTGGTCTGCTGCGTATGGTTTCTCAGCGTCGTAAACTGCTCGACTACCTGAAACGTAAAGATGTTGCACGCTACACCGCGCTGATCGAGCGTCTGGGTCTGCGTCGCTAATTCTTGCGAGTTTCAAGAAAGGGGCCGTAAGGCCCCTTTTTTCAACCAGACGGCAGTAATTGACAGTACAATAATGTATTGTTGTTATAAATGATCTTCGTTGCAGAGGTTCGCGCGGCTAATGAGAGGCTTTACCCACAAGAGCGGGGTTAGGGTTGTCATTAGTCGCGAGGATGCAGGAAGATCGGGTTTAAACGACAGCATTCCTGAGGTTTGCTGTCATTCATTAAGATTAAGAAAGGATAATATTTTGCTTAATCCGATCGTTCGTAAGTTCCAGTACGGCCAACATACCGTTACGCTGGAAACCGGCATGATGGCGCGTCAGGCGACAGCGGCTGTTATGGTTAGCATGGATGACACTGCGGTATTTGTTACCGTTGTGGGTGCTAAAAAAGCTAAACCGGGTCAGGATTTCTTCCCGTTAACGGTTAACTATCAAGAGCGTACCTACGCTGCTGGTAAAATTCCGGGTGGCTTCTTCCGTCGTGAAGGCCGTCCAAGCGAAGGCGAAACCCTGATCGCGCGTCTGATTGACCGCCCGGTTCGTCCTCTGTTCCCCGAAGGCTTCGTTAACGAAGTTCAGGTTATTGCAACCGTGGTTTCCGTTAACCCGCAGGTTAACCCGGATATCGTTTCTATGATTGGTGCTTCCGCAGCACTGTCTCTGTCAGGTATTCCGTTCAATGGCCCGATTGGCGCAGCGCGCGTGGGTTACATTAACGATCAATACGTACTTAACCCGACTCAGGAAGAACTGAAATCCAGTAAGCTGGATCTGGTTGTAGCAGGTACCGAAGGTGCGGTACTGATGGTTGAGTCCGAAGCTGAATTGCTGAGCGAAGACCAGATGCTGGGCGCGGTCGTATTTGGCCACGAACAGCAGCAGGTTGTTATCCAGGCCATCAATGATCTGGTAAAAGAAGCGGGCAAACCGCGTTGGGACTGGCAGCCGGAAGCCGTCAACGAAGCGCTGAACGCGCGCGTTGCTGCTCTGGCAGAAGCGCGTCTGAGCGATGCTTACCGTATCACTGACAAACAAGAGCGTTATGCTCAGGTTGATGTCATTAAATCTGACGTTATTGCTGCGCTGGTTGCAGAAGATGAAACCCTGGACGCTAACGAGCTGGGCGACATTCTGCATGCTATCGAGAAAAATGTTGTTCGTAGCCGCGTACTGGCTGGCGAACCGCGTATCGATGGTCGCGAAAAAGACATGATCCGTGGTCTGGATGTGCGTACTGGCGTATTGCCGCGTACTCACGGTTCCGCGCTGTTTACCCGTGGTGAAACTCAGGCTCTGGTGACTGCAACGCTCGGTACTGCCCGCGATGCCCAGATCATTGATGAACTGATGGGTGAGCGCACTGATACCTTCCTGTTCCACTATAACTTCCCTCCGTATTCTGTAGGGGAAACCGGTATGGTCGGCTCGCCGAAACGTCGTGAAATTGGTCACGGTCGTCTGGCGAAACGCGGCGTGCTGGCTGTTATGCCTGAAATGGAAAAATTCCCGTATACCGTTCGCGTGGTATCTGAAATCACCGAATCCAACGGTTCTTCTTCCATGGCTTCCGTGTGCGGTGCTTCTCTGGCGCTGATGGACGCTGGCGTGCCGATCAAAGCGGCCGTTGCGGGTATCGCGATGGGTCTGGTGAAAGAAGGCGACAACTTCGTTGTTCTTTCTGACATTCTGGGCGATGAAGATCACTTGGGCGATATGGACTTCAAAGTTGCGGGTTCCCGCGATGGTATCTCTGCACTGCAGATGGATATCAAAATTGAAGGCATCACCAAAGAGATCATGCAGGTTGCGCTGAATCAGGCGAAAGGTGCTCGTCTGCACATCCTGAGCGTAATGGAACAGGCGATCAACGCGCCGCGCGGCGATATCTCTGAATTCGCACCGCGTATCCACACCATTAAGATCAATCCGGACAAAATCAAAGACGTCATCGGTAAAGGTGGCTCTGTTATCCGTGCGTTGACCGAAGAGACCGGCACTACCATCGAAATCGAAGATGACGGTACCGTTAAAATTGCCGCGACCGATGGCGATAAAGCAAAACATGCTATCCGTCGTATCGAAGAGATCACTGCGGAAATCGAAGTCGGCCGTGTCTATAACGGTAAAGTAACTCGCATTGTCGACTTTGGCGCGTTTGTTGCCATTGGCGGCGGGAAAGAAGGTCTGGTTCACATCTCTCAGATCGCTGACAAGCGTGTTGAGAAAGTGACCGACTACCTGCAGATGGGTCAGGAAGTTCCGGTGAAAGTTCTGGAAGTTGATCGCCAGGGCCGTATTCGTCTGAGTATTAAAGAAGCCACTGAACAAACTCAGCCTGAAGCAGCGCCGGAAGCGCCGCAAGCAGAGCAGGGCGAGTAAAATGGTGTTTGCCCTCCGCGTAAGCGGAGGGTTATTTATCTGGCAGGACGCCGTGTTTGCAGCCGGGGGACAGGACGTTCATCCAATTGTTGTCTTCGGGAGTGGGAAATGAAGCCTTTTTTGCGCTGGTGTTTCGTTGCGACAGCTTTAACGCTGGCAGGATGCAGCAACTCTGCCTGGCGTAAGAGCGAAGTCCTCGCGGTGCCATTGCAACCGACTTTGCAGCAAGAAGTGATTCTGGCGCGCATGGAACAAATTCTTGCCAGTCGGGCTTTATCCGATGATGAACGCGCACAGCTTTTATATGAGCGCGGAGTATTGTATGATAGTCTTGGTTTGAGAGCACTGGCGCGAAATGATTTTTCACAAGCGCTGGCTATCCGACCTGATATGCCCGAAGTATTCAATTACTTAGGCATTTATTTAACGCAGGCAGGCAATTTTGATGCTGCCTATGAAGCGTTTGATTCTGTACTTGAGCTTGATCCAACTTACAACTACGCGCACTTGAATCGCGGTATCGCATTATATTACGGCGGTCGCGATAAGTTAGCGCAAGATGATCTGCTGGCGTTTTATCAAGACGATCCCAATGACCCTTTCCGGAGTCTGTGGCTTTACATCGTTGAGCGGAAGCTCGATGAGAAGCAGGCTAAAGAAGCGCTGAAACAACGCTTCGAAAAATCGGGCAAAGAGCAATGGGGATGGAACATTGTCGAGTTCTACCTTGGCGATATTAGCGAACAAGAGCTAATGAACCGCCTGAAGGCAGACGCAACGGATAACACCTCGCTCGCTGAGCATCTCAGTGAAACCAACTTCTATTTAGGTAAGTACTACCTAAGTCTGGGGGAAAAGGACAGCGCTGCGGCTCTGTTCAAATTAGCGGTGGCTAACAACGTTCATAATTTTGTTGAGCACCGTTATGCATTGTTGGAATTAGCGCTCTTGGGCCAGGAGCAAGATGACCTGGCAGAATCGGACCAGCAATAGCTGACGTACACATCAGCCCGTAATCATTATCTTGATTGCCATCACCTTCGCGGGTGAGGGCGTTGTTGTTCGTTAATACACCTACTTTGAGCCGGTTCACACTTTTAATGAAAATTACCGAAAATTTTCACGATAAGTTATGTAGACTGGCCGCCATTAATATCGAGGCACACGTACTACATGGCTGAATTCGAAACCACTTTTGCAGATCTGGGCCTGAAGGCTCCTATCCTTGAAGCCCTTAACGATCTGGGTTACGAAAAACCATCTCCAATTCAGGCAGAGTGCATTCCGCATCTGCTGGGCGGTCGCGACGTTCTGGGTATGGCCCAGACGGGTAGCGGCAAAACCGCAGCGTTTTCATTACCGCTGTTGAACAATCTTGATCCTGAGCTGAAAGCACCGCAAATTCTGGTGCTGGCGCCGACCCGCGAACTGGCGGTTCAGGTTGCCGAAGCCATGACGGATTTCTCTAAACATATGCGCGGCGTGAACGTGGTTGCTCTTTATGGCGGCCAGCGTTATGACGTGCAGTTACGCGCACTGCGCCAGGGGCCACAGATTGTTGTGGGTACCCCGGGTCGTCTGCTTGACCACCTGAAACGCGGTACGCTGGATCTCTCTAAACTGAGCGGTCTGGTACTGGACGAAGCCGATGAAATGCTGCGTATGGGCTTCATCGAAGACGTTGAAACCATCATGGCAGAGATCCCGGACGGTCATCAGACCGCACTGTTCTCTGCAACCATGCCGGAAGCGATTCGCCGCATCACCCGCCGCTTTATGAAAGAGCCGCAGGAAGTGCGCATTCAGTCCAGCGTGACCACGCGCCCGGACATCAGCCAGAGCTACTGGACGGTGTACGGCATGCGTAAAAACGAAGCGCTGGTACGTTTCCTGGAAGCAGAAGATTTTGATGCGGCGATCATTTTCGTTCGCACCAAGAATGCGACCCTGGAAGTGGCAGAAGCGCTGGAGCGTAGCGGTTATAACAGCGCTGCGCTGAACGGCGACATGAACCAGGCCCTGCGTGAGCAGACTCTGGAGCGTCTGAAAGACGGTCGTCTGGATATCCTGATTGCAACCGACGTGGCAGCACGTGGGCTGGATGTTGAGCGTATCAGCCTGGTTGTGAACTATGACATCCCGATGGATTCCGAGTCTTACGTTCACCGTATCGGCCGTACCGGTCGTGCTGGTCGTGCTGGTCGTGCATTGCTGTTCGTTGAGAACCGCGAACGTCGTCTGCTGCGTAACATCGAACGCACCATGAAACTGACCATTCCGGAAGTTGAACTGCCGAATGCTGAGTTGCTGGGTAAACGCCGTCTGGAAAAATTCGCCGCGAAAGTACAGCAGCAACTGGAAAGCAGCGATCTGGATCAGTACCGCGCTCTGCTGGCTAAAATGCAGCCGGAAGAAGAGCTGGATATCGAAACACTGGCCGCAGCACTGCTGAAAATGGCACAGGGCGAACGTCCGCTGATTCTGCCGCCGGATCCGGTTATCGAACGTCGTCCGCGTCGTGAATTCCGCGACCGTGATGATCGCTTTGAGCGCCGTGGCGACCGCAACGATCGTGCTCCGCGTGGCGACCGTAACGGTGAAGATCGTCCACGTCGTGAACGTCGCGACGCGGGTGACATGGAGCTGTACCGCATTGAAGTGGGTCGTGATGATGGCGTTGAAGTTCGTCACATCGTTGGCGCGATCGCTAACGAAGGCGATATCAGCAGCCGTTACATCGGTAACATCAAGCTGTTCGCATCCCACTCTACCATCGAGCTGCCAAAAGGCATGCCGGGCGAAGTTCTGCAGCACTTTACTCGCACCCGCATCCTGAACAAGCCGATGAACATGCAGCTGCTGGGCGATGCTCAGCCTCGTCCTGAACGTGGTGAGCGCCGTGGTAACGGTGAGCGTCGCGAAGGTGGCCGCAGCTTCGGTGGTGGCGAACGTCGTGAAGGTGGTCGCAGCTTCGGTGGCGAACGTCGTGAAGGCGGTCGTGGTGAAGGCCGTAACTTCAGTGGTGAACGTCGCGCTCCGCGTCGTGACCGCGAAGAAGGCACCAGCAGCCGTCGTCGTTTCGGTGACGCATAATCGCCCAGTAAGTCAGCTTTACACTTCGTAAAGTAATTGATACAACCCCGATGCAAAACATCGGGGTTTCTTTTATCTGTTGTGTACTCTTGTACTGGTACAATGCATCGGTATTTTACCTTACTGGAGAAGAAACATGGCAACACTGACAACCACACAAGCGACTCCTTCGTTGCTTGCTGGTGTGGTGATTATTGGCGGTACGGTTATTGGCGCAGGAATGTTCTCACTGCCAGTTGTCATGTCAGGTGCGTGGTTCTTTTGGTCGATAGCGGCGCTGGTGTTCACCTGGTTTTGTATGTTGCATTCCGGGCTAATGATTCTGGAAGCGAACCTCAATTACCGCATTGGTGCCAGCTTCGATACCATTACTAAAGATTTGCTGGGCAACGGCTGGAATGTGATTAACGGTCTCTCCATCGCTTTTGTACTCTATATCCTGACCTACGCTTATATTTCAGCGAGCGGTTCCATTCTGCACCACACCTTTGCTGAGCTGTCGTTAAATGTCCCTCCTCGCCTGGCAGGTCTTGGATTTGCGTTGCTGGTTGCGTTTATCGTCTGGCTCTCTACGCGCGCAGTAAGCCGGATGACGGCGATTGTGCTGGGGGCGAAAGTCATCACTTTCTTCCTGACCTTCGGCAGTTTGCTGGGACATGTTAAGCCTGCGACCTTGTTCAACGTGGCGGAAAGCAACGCATCTTATACACCGTATTTGCTGATGACCCTGCCTTTTTGTCTGGCGTCGTTTGGCTACCATGGCAACGTGCCAAGCCTGATGAAGTTCTATGGTAAAGATCCGCGCACTATCGCGCGTTGCCTGGTATATGGCACGCTGCTGGCGCTGGCTCTGTATATGGTATGGCTGTTGGGCACCATGGGAAATATCCCACGCCCCGAGTTTATCGGTATCGCGCAGAAGGGGGGCAATATTGATGTGCTGGTACAGGGGTTAAGCGGCGTGCTGAACAGCCGTAGCCTGGATCTGTTGCTGGTGGTCTTCTCCAATTTTGCGGTGGCGAGTTCTTTCCTTGGTGTGACTCTGGGTCTGTTTGATTATCTGGCAGATCTGTTCGGCTTTGATGATTCGGCGCAGGGGCGTTTTAAGACGGCGCTGCTGACATTTCTGCCACCGATTGCTGGTGGTTTGTTATGGCCCAATGGCTTTCTTTATGCGATTGGCTATGCGGGGCTGGCTGCGACGATCTGGGCGGCAATAGTGCCAGCTTTGCTGGCCAGCGCATCGCGTAAACGTTTTGGCAGCCCACGTTTTCGCGTCTGGGGCGGCAAGCCAATGATTGCGTTGATCCTCGTGTTTGGCGTGGGCAATGCGCTGGTGCATATGCTGTCGAGCTTTGATATGTTGCCGGTTTATCGCTAATGCTCCTGTCCCGGCTGGCACTCTGCTTAGCCGGGCTACATGATAGATAGCCCGGGTAAAGCGCAAAACCCTACTGCATCCGGGAAAATCTAGCCCAACAGTTCCTCTTTCACCTGCATCGCTAAATCAAACGAATACAATCGCGCCTGATGATCGAAGATTTGCCCGTTAACCATGATCTCATCGGCCTGGGTTTCACGCAGTACAGACTCCAGTCCGTGACGCACTTTCGCCTTATCGCCCACCAGTGACATCCCCAGCGCCTGCTGTACACCGTATTGCTCTGACGGCGACCAGAACTGATCCATATTTTGAATTGGCGGGGGCAACTGGCCGGTTTCCCCACGACGCAATTTCACGAATGCCTGCTGCATGGAGGTAAACAGGAATTCCGCATCGCGGTTACTGTCTGCTGCAACAATATTGATACACACCATGGCATACGGTTTTTCCAGTCGCGCGGAAGGCCTGAATTGGGTGCGATACAGATGCAACGCCTGGAATAACATGTCTGGTGCAAAGTGGGAGGCAAACGCAAACGGCAGGCCAAGCTGTGCCGCCAGTTGGGCACTATAAAGACTGGAACCAAGTAGCCATACCGGAATTTTCTCGCCATAACCCGGAACCGGGCGAACGTGCGGATTTGGGTCATTGGCATCAAACCAGTCCACCAGTTCAGCGACATCGCGCGGAAAATTATCCACATCGCCGCTCATATGGCGACGCAGTGCCCGCATCGTCGGTTGATCGCTACCTGGAGCACGCCCGATCCCCAAATCAATACGGCCCGGATAGAGCGTATTTAGCGTGCCGAATTGTTCAGCAATCACCAGCGGAGCATGGTTTGGCAGCATGACACCGCCGGACCCCAGATGCAGAGAGGTGGTATTGGCCGCCAGATAACCAATCAAGACGGATGTCGCCGCACTGGCGATACCCACCATATTGTGGTGCTCAGCCAGCCAGAAGCGGTGATATCCACGCTTCTCAGCAAGCCTGGCAAGATCAAGGGAATGGGCGAAGGCCTCTTTGGCAGAAGCGCCCTGTGGGATCGGTGCAAGATCCAGCACCGAGAAGGCAATCGTTTTGTCAGTCATAACGGCTCACTTTGCTACAGCATTGTCATCAGATTGAAGGTCTTCTTCCAGCCTGGCGCATTCGGGACGCGTCGGCCAGAAAAGCTGCACCTTTAATAGTGCATTAAAATCTGATGACTGTTGTTAACAAAGTGAGCGGTTTCTCAGGCCTGTAGCTCCAGACCTGGCAGGCGTCTCCAGTAACCGTTGCAGTCGCTGTTTGCGCTCAGCGGCAATGGCGCTTGCCCATTTTCGTTGGCGCGAAAGGCGTCGAGCATGGCGAAAGTATCCTCACCCATGGGAGATAAACGTACCATGTCCACGATACCTGCCATCGACTTGAGTTCATTGCCCAGGTTGTAAACGTAACCACTCATGGTCTGGATGCCATTAAGCACAAACACCTGCTGATTTTCCTGCGATAGCATGCGACGTCCATTGGGATACTTAATGCAGCAGGTTTCACACTCATCTTTCGGCCTGTCTTCCGAACGTGCGGTAAAGCAGCGCGCAGAATAGGCCAACGGCAGATGCCCGTAACTCAGCACTTCTACTTCAAACTGGTTGCGAATACCCAGCGTTTCGCACTGATCGAGCAAGTTGATGAGCCAGTCGCGGGAGAGCTCTACCGGCATGCACCAGCGTATCATCCCCTGTTTAAGTAACAGACGCAGCGTAACTGCGTTGTAGCAGTTCAACGCATGTCCCGCGACGAAGGGCAGTTTGCGCTCGGCACACAGGTTTACTACGCCGAGATCGCTGGCCTCCAGCAGGAAATTACCATTATCGACATAGCGTTTGAGCTCGTTAAGCTCAGACGAGGCTTGCACCAGCGCGAGAGTCGAGAGCACAACCTGTTTACCGCTATCGGCAAGTTGTTTCGCCATATCCAGCCAGTCGCCTGCTTTGGTGGCGCGACGCTTGCTGCATACCGCTTCACCAAGGTAAATCACATCCGCACTGCTGGTTGCGGCCTGCTGGTAAAACGCCTCTAACGTCTCTTTTGACCAGTACCAGAGCACCGGTCCAAGTGAATATTTCATCGTGTTTCCTACTGCCATTTGCGATGGTAAGCGCCAAGTGTGGTCTGCGTACCTTCTGACATCGCGCCCAGCGTGTTCATCCAGGCGGGTTGCGGTACGAAGTTCTGTGGATCGGCAATACAACGGTCAATGGCTTGCCGCCAGACTTTGGCTACCTGGCTCACATAGGCCGGGCTGCGCTGACGCCCCTCAATTTTCACCGAGGCAATATTGGCCGCCAGTAGTTCAGGCAATAATTCCAGCGTGTTCAGGCTGGTGGGTTCTTCCAGCGCGTGGTAACGCTCGCCATCGACCAGATAGCGGCCTTTACACAGCGTCGGGTAACCCGCGTTTTCACCGTCCTGGTAACGGTCGATCAGGACTTCATTGAGGCGTGATTCCAGTCCCTGCGGGGTTTGCTGCCAGCGCACAAAACGTGCCGGAGAGCAGGCGCCCACGGTATTTGGCGACTCACCCGTCAGGTAAGAAGAGAGATAGCAACGCCCTTCGGCCATGATGCACAGGCTGCCAAAGGCAAACACTTCCAGCGGCACGGGCGTGGTGCGGGCTAATTGTTTAACCTGATGAATCGATAAGACGCGGGGCAGGACAACGCGGGCTACATCAAAATGGCGATGATAGAAGCGAATGGCCTCTTCATTAGTTGCCGACGCCTGAACAGAAACGTGGCGTTCAATATGGGGATAACGAACTGCCGCATATTCCAGCATGGCCAGGTCGGCGAGAATCAACGCATCCGCACCGATTTGCGCCGCCATATCTACAGCGCGCTCCCAGCGTTGGTAGCCATCCGGATGCGCGAAAGTATTAATGGCGATATGCAATTTGCGTCGGTGCTGATGCACAAAGCTGACCGCTTCCTGCAGTTTCTTTTCCGTAAAATTGAGACCGGCAAAGTGGCGGGCATTGGTATCATCTTTCAGGCCGATATAGACGGCATCGGCACCGTTTTCGATGGCCGCTTTGAGTGCCGGAAGATTTCCGGCAGGGCAGAGCAACTCCATAATTTATCCTGAAATCAGGGGCTGTATTGGCCCTGGCAACCCACGAGGGGCGCTAAATTGTTAACGAACTGGGATTTTAGTTAACCTGGTAGCGACAATTTTTGATTTGAGGCAGTTAATTGTGTATTGGTGACATCAATAATCGAGGCATTCTTCTTACGTAATTGTTGATTTACGCCGCCATGTCGTTTATCTGATATGGCAAAATAGAAGGAATTTTCTTTTCAGGGAGTAATGCTCGTGTTGGAAAAACTGCGCTCACGTCTTGTGCACTCAGGCCCGTCTTTGTTGAGCGTGCCGATTAAGCTGACGCCTTTCGCCATTAAACGGCAGGTTCTGGAACAGGTCTTGTGTTGGCAGTTCCAGCAGGCGCGGGCGGACGGGGAGCTAGAGTTTCTTGAAGGCCGCTGGTTAAGTATTCAGGTACGTGATATTGGCCTGACGTGGTATACCTCGGTTGAAAATTCACGATTGATCGTGCGAGAGTCTGCCGTAGCTGATGTCAGTTTCAGCGCGGATGCCAGCGATCTGCTGATGATTGCTGCACGTAAACAGGATCCGGATACGCTGTTCTTTCAACGCAGACTGGTCATTGAAGGCGACACGGAACTTGGGTTGTATGTGAAAAACCTGATGGACGCCATTGAGCTGGAGCAGATGCCAAAAGCACTTCGCGTCATGCTGCTGCAACTGGCGGATTTTGTTGAAGCCGGGCTGCAAACGCCGACCTCAACGCCACAATCTTCTGTAGGTGAACCATGCTGATTCGAGTAGAAATTGGGATTGATGCACCGGGAATCGACGCGCTTTTGCGCCGCACTTTTGCGGATGAGCGCGAAGCAACTCTGGTACACGATCTGCGCGAAGACGGCTTAATTACGCTTGGGCTTGTCGCAACGGATGATGAAGGTCAGGTCATCGGTTATGTCGCATTCAGTCCGGTTGCCGTGCAGGGCGAGGATTTACAGTGGGTCGGCCTTGCGCCGTTGGCCGTCGATGAAGCGTATCGCAGCCAAGGCCTTGCGCGCCAGCTGGTATACGAAGGGCTGGACTCACTGAATGAGTTTGGCTATGCCGCCGTGGTGACGCTGGGGGATCCTGACTTCTTCGGTCGTTTAGGCTTTGAGCCTGCGGCGAAGTTCGGTCTGCATTGTCGTTGGCCAGATAGCGAAAATGCTTTTCAGCTCCATCCGCTGGCAGACGACGCGTTAAGCCGCGTGAAAGGGCTGGTGGAATACCACGAACACTTTAATCGCTTTTAATCGGCTGCGGTACCAGGTTTTCTAACAGCGCTTCAAAGGTGCCATCTCCGGCAACGAGGCGCTCCTTCTGGCGTTTTGTCAGTTGTTTAATACGATATTCCATACGCAGCGCCAGCGAGCGCTCTCCTACTGGCGCGGAAAATGCCAGCGTAAGTTCGCCTCTTCCCCGTAATGCTTTTGCCCCTTTGCCGTTCTGATGCTGCATAAAACGACGCGCCACATCGGTGGTAATACCGGTATAAAGACGGTTGTCCGCAGTGCGGATGAGATAAAGAGACCAGAGCGTCATAACGTCATTCATTGTGCTAATGTGAAAGAAAAATAACACGAGGATGAAGAGAAATGGAAACTCTTGCGGCCATTAGTCGCTGGCTGGCGAAGCAGCATGTTGTGACCTGGTGTGTGGCCAACAGGGGGGGACTGTGGTGTGCGAATGCCTTTTATATCTATGATCCGCAGAAGGTCGCATTTTATCTGCTGAGTGAGGATCATACGCGCCATTCGCAAATGACCGGTTTGCAGGCAAATGTTGCCGGAACTGTGAATGGGCAACCGAAGACGGTCGCACTTATTCGCGGCGTACAATTTACCGGGGAGATACGGCGTCTTGAGGAGGCGGAAAGCGCCGGTCCGCGTGCGCAGTACAACCGACGCTTTCCTGTTGCCCGTGTCTTATTGGCGCCGATGTGGGAAATTCGCCTCACCGAACTGAAATTCACCGATAACACACTGGGCTTTGGTAAAAAGCTTCACTGGATACGTGACTCAGGCACCCAAAAGCCGTAGCGCTTCGCGGTTAAACGCGGGAAGATCATCCGGAGTTCGACTGGTGACCAGTTGGTTATTATCAACCACCACTTCCTGGTCGTAGAATTCGCCCCCCGCGTTTTTCACATCTATCACGATTGGTTTCACCGCCGTTAACTTTCTGCCGCGCAGAGCATCGGCGCTGATTAACAGCTGCGGCCCGTGGCAGATTGCAAACACAGGTTTACCGCTATTGATAAAATCGCGGGTAAAGGTCACGAAACGGTTGTCGCCACGCAGAGAGTCTGGCGAATGTCCGCCTGGCAGAAGCAGGGCATCAAAATCGGCGGGCCGGACATCATCAATTGCTTTGTCGATGGTAACGCTGGCCTCACCTTGCTTACCTGTCACTGTCTTACCTGCCTGCTTCTCTATCGTGACCACTTCGTGGCCTGCTTTACGAAACTCCTCGGCCGGAGACGTAAATTCTGAATCTTCAAACTCGTCGGTGATCAAGACTGCAATTTTCTTGCTCATGTATCCTCCGTTATTCAGCTCAGGCTGGTCATTTTCAACAATAATGACTATCAGGACTACTAAGCCTGGTTCAGGGCGATGACATTGCAAGACAGACTATTCTGCAAAAGGAGAGGGTATGAGTCGGGTATTGATAACGGGTGCGACCGGGTTGGTTGGCGGGATCTTACTACGGATGCTGGTGAATGACGCCCGCGTTAGTGCCATTGCAGCCCCCACGCGTCGGCCATTAGAGCCGATTTCTGGCGTGTTCAATCCTCATGATCCGCAGTTAAGTGATGCGCTCTCCATGGTGACGGAGCCCGTTGATATCGTTTTTTGCTGCCTGGGAACGACACGGCGGGAAGCGGGCAGTAAAGAAGCTTTTGTACACGCTGATTTCACGCTGGTGGTCGATACGGCGTTAACAGGGTTACGTCTGGGGGCGCGGCATATGTTGGTGGTGAGTTCGCTGGGTGCCAGTGCGCGTTCGCCTTTTTTCTATAATCGGGTGAAAGGTGAGATGGAAAATGCGCTGATGAAGCAAGAATGGGAGCGTTTGACTATTGTCCGTCCGTCAATGCTGGTGGGAGATCGCGAAAAACGTCGTGTTAACGAATCACTGTTGGCCCCGCTGTTTCGCATCATGCCGGGGAACTGGAAATCCATTGATGCGCAGGATGTGGCCAGCGCGATGCTGAAAGCAGCCTTTTCCCCTTCCCCGGAGCGGGTGGAGATCCTCTCCTCTGCCCGGCTGCGCGCAATGGCAAGTGATTAATCATTTTCAAATAAATAGCCCAGGAGTACTATTCGCGGGGTAATTAATTCTGCATTTATCCCCCGGAGAATGGTATGACTGGTCAGTCTTCATCTCGGGCGGCGACACCTGTGCAATGGTGGAAACCCGCTCTCTTTTTTCTCGTCGTGATCATTGGTCTCTGGTATGTGAAGTGGCAACCCTATTACGGAAAAGCTTTCACCGCCGCACAGACACACAGTATTGGTAAATCCATTCTCGCTCAGGCCGATGCCAGCCCATTTCAGGCGGCTCTCGACTATGCCCTGGTCTACTTCCTGGCCGTCTGGAAAGCGGCGGTGCTGGGTGTTTTGCTGGGTTCGTTAATTCAGGTGCTTATTCCGCGAAACTGGCTCATTCGTACCCTGGGGCAACAGCGATTGAGCGGGACACTGTTTGGTACGCTGTTTTCTCTGCCCGGCATGATGTGCTCATGTTGTGCTGCGCCCGTTGCTGCGGGAATGCGTCGTCAGCAGGTCTCTATGGGCGGCGCGCTGGCGTTCTGGATGGGCAACCCACTGCTTAACCCGGCAACCCTGGTTTTTATGGGTTTTGTGCTGGGCTGGCATTTTGTCGCGATGCGACTGATTGCCGGGTTAGTGATAGTGATTGGCGTGGCGACGCTGGTGCAGTATCTGGTCAAAGACGATGTCCAGCAGACGGCACCGGTCGATCTTTCGTTGCCTGAGCCGGAAGGGCACTTTTTTGCCCGTTGGGGAAAGGCGCTGTGGGCGTTATTCTGGAGCACAATCCCGGTTTATATTCTGGCGGTGCTGGTACTTGGCGCGGCGCGTGTCTGGCTGTTTCCGCATGCAGATGGTGCGATTGATAATTCGCTGATGTGGGTAGTAGCAATGGCGATAGCCGGTTGCCTGTTCGTGATCCCAACGGCGGCCGAGATTCCGATTGTGCAAACAATGATGCTGGCGGGGATGGGGGCAGCACCGGCAATGGCGCTACTGATGACGCTTCCTGCGGTCAGTCTGCCGTCTCTGATAATGCTGCGGAAATCTTTTCCGGCGAAAGCGTTGTGGCTAACAGGGGGGCTGGTGGCATTCGGTGGGGTGATTACCGGCATACTGGCACTGTTTTAATTTAGGCACAGCGTAAACCGACTCTCCCCGGCATACACCTGCCGGGGAGGGCCATCAACGCTATTTAATCATTGTAAACGCGGTGGTGACATGTTTCACACCGCTGACGCGGCTGGCAATATCCGCAGCGGCTCTGCCTTCACGGTCGGTCACCAGACCCAGCAAGAACACTTCGCCATTCTCCGTAGTGACTTTCACATTGGACGATTTCACCTGGTCGCTACTGAGCAACTGCGTACGTACTTTGGAGGTGATCCAGGTATCACTGGCCGCCGTGCCCATCCCAATTGGCTGACCCTGGCGAATTTCGTTATAGACCTCCGTGGCACCGTCTACGCCCATTGCGATTTGCTTAGCTCGTGACGCGAGTTCGGTAGTAGGGGCCTGACCCACCAGCAGTACTTTCCCCTGATAAGCGGTGACGTTTATGCGAGCCTGCTTTTTAATTTGTTCGTCTTTAGACAGCGCGCTATTAACGCGTAGTTCCAGAGTACCGTCATCCACCTGAGTGCCGACCGTACGTGGATCGGTTGCTGCTTTGGTGCCGACAGCAGCTGAACCGACCACCACTGCGCCTACACAGCCTTGTAGCAGCAGTGCGGAAATAAGGACTGCGAGGGGCGTAAATGCCTTCATATGTACTCCTTAATCATCCTGGTGAGGGAAAAGCGTGTTATCAATCAGGTCGCACAAACAATTTACCGTCAGCATATGCATCTCCTGTATGCGTGCGCTGCGGTGGGAAGGAATACGTATTTCGACATCCTGCGGCCCCAACAAACCGGCCAGTTCGCCACCGTCATACCCGGTAAGCGCTACGATACTCATGTCACGCGTTACTGCGGCTTCAACGGCTTTGACAATATCGCGGCTGTTCCCACGGGTGGAAATCGCCAGCAATATATCGCCTGCATGTCCAAGAGCCCGGACCTGCTTGGCATAAATTTCGTCATGTAAACGATCGTTTGCGATGGCTGTTAAGACCACATTATCGGTATTAAGTGCAATGGCAGGTAAACTTGGACGTTCCGTTTCAAAACGATTAATCATACTGGCAGCAAAATGCTGTGCATTGGCGGCGGAAGTCCCATTGCCACAACAGAGGATTTTGTTGCCATTAAGCAGGGAATGGACCATGGTCATGGCGGCGCGTGAAATTGCGTCTGGCAGCGCTTCTGCCGCCGCAATCTGCGTCTGAATGCTTTCTGTAAAGCAAACTTTAATTCTATCAAGCACGGGTAATCCCTATCATTCAGTCATTATGAGTGGTCGTTAAAGGCATTTTGTATCCACTCAACCTCATTTTCGGTGAAGGCTACCACATCGAACCGGCAATCCACAGTATCAAAACTCCCATTGTGCCGGGCCAGCCACAAACGGGCGGCATGCAGTAATTTACGTTGCTTGCTGGCGGTGACACTGGCCGCAGCACCGCCGAAAAATGACGATTTGCGATAGCGCACCTCCACAAACACCGTTGTCGACTTGTCCTGCATAATCAAGTCTATCTCACCGCCACGCTCGCGCACATTAGCGGCAAGAAAGCGCATTCCCTTGCGCTCAAGCCAGCGGCGCGCCTGAAGCTCCCAGGCATCACCGGTCTGCTTACGGGTCAACTGGCGGGGACGATTTGCCCCTGCTGGTATTTGAGCCATGACAACTTCCTGTTAATCACGCATTCCTGAGTGGCGGTCAAATCGCCAGTGTTACCATTAATTTCAAATCCTGGCACCTGACGCATTTGCGAGAAGTGGTTTGCCAGCGTCCAGGCATCTGCGCCCATCGCATACAGGCGCGCCAGTGAGTAGTCATTATTGGTGTGCATCAAAGCCTGTTGCATCAGTGCCGGATTGCTGCCTGCGAGCATCGGGATTTCGCTGAACTGCAAGCCTTCCATCTCCAGACGGAAGTCCGGGCCCGAACCACCCTGAGCGCTACGAGAGCTGGCATAGAGCACGATACCGCTCTGGCTGCCGGTACGCATAGCGATCATCGGCTTGATAAGGGCGATTTCATCCTGTGTCGCGACGATATAGACCGCATCAATATTGCCGCCGCCAGTGATCTGCGCTTCGGTTGGCGGAGCCGGAATATTCAACCCGCCGATGGTCACACCCTGCTGCTGCGGCAGGCTGGCCGCGACAGGACTGCCCGTCATCGCAATACCGGAACCGCTGTTTATTCCCATGCGTAGCTCTGTCGTCGAGCCGAATTTTTGCTGCAGCACAATACCGCCGCCCAGTTTTTGCCACTCCTGGGCGAAAGCATTGGCGACGCGGTCGCCAAGTGAGCTGCGCGGTAGCAGAAGCAGTGGTGCATGACGGCCTTGCTGATAAATATGACGCGCCGCATCGCGGGCTTCATCTTCCGGGGAGAGGGCGAAGTAACAGATATTCGGACGGTTTTCGACTTTCTCTGGCTGATTCAACGCAAGCACGTTCAGAGGCGTCTGGCTACGCATCAGTTCTTCGACGTGATTTTTCAGGAGCGGCCCGACAACAATGCTCGCACCCTCTTTCTGAACCTGGCTCAACACCTGGTCAAGTGGCAGTGAACTGGTGTCATACACTTTCAGCACAGCGTTCGGGTTTGCCGGGGTGCTGGCAACGGCAGGGGTATTTACCGGTTGCCCTGCCGGGGCGGCCGGATCGGTTTGCTCTGCGGGCGTCTGGGTGGGTTGCTCAGCAGGTGAAGTCTGTTGCGTCTGGTCTGCCTGTGCCTGTGCCTGTGCTGGAGCCGGAGCCGTTACCGGTGCGCCAGCCGCTGGCGCTGGCTGCGGCGTGGTCAGATCGCTAACATTGGTTTGTGCAGGGCTGACAACATCCGCTGTGGTCGCCATCGTCGCTGCCTGTGCCACCTGGACAGGCACTGCCGGGCCAGAAACAGGGGTAATGCCGTTTTTCGCTGCCTCAAAACCCTGCTGGATAGCGCGACTAAAGACAGCAGCCTGGCCATTTAACGGCAGTAGCAGGGCGATTTGATTGACAGATGCCGGGCGGAAGTTTTGCACATTCGCCAGTTGGCTCGGTAACAGAACGGCGCCTGGATTCTGCGGGAAGCGTTTCTGCCAGTCGGCAATACCCGCTTTCAGCATGTTCGGATCGTTGCGGTTATCGGACCATACGCGTTGTAAATCAAGCCATCCTTGCAGCACCGTTTCATCCTGACCCGGCTGAACGGCTTTGGCCTGATCGGGCGTCAGGGAAGAGAGCGCCTGCCAGGTCGCATCGATATTCTTTTGTTTGTCCGGTGCCGCAGTCAGCAGCGGTTGCTGTGCAATAAGGGCACGTAGCAGTGTCGGGGATGGTTTATTCTGGTTTGCGGTGATCACATCCTGCCAGTAACGCGCCTGCTGATTCTGACTAAATCCTTTCGGATCGACATTGGTCAGCAGTGCCTGCGCCCCTGCGTAGTCTTGTTGCGTTAGTTTGAGTTCTGCGCTCAGCAAGGTCTGTTCAGCGCGCTGCTCGTCATTTAACTCATGGGGTAATTGAGCCAACAATTCACTGGCCTGCTGGGTCCTGCCCTCTTTCAGCAGTGCACGAATGGCGAGTAATTGCCAGTTGGTCTTGCTATCATCTGAGCTTTGCTGCATCTGGTGCAGATAGAAACCCGAATCAGCCTGAGCGTTGCCTTCCAGGTGCGCGGCGCTTTGATCGGCCGAGTGTGTGCCGCAGCCTGCGAACAGCAGAGCGGCCAGCACGACAGGCAGGCAGCGCATGGCTTTCGAACGTAGAAATGTTGACGGTAGCATACTGTATCCAGTGATATTTTTTACGCAATGCTCAATATTAAATCGGCAATACGGATCAAACAATGAAACAACACGAATCTGCGGACAATTATCAGGGCCAGCTCTACATTGTCCCAACGCCCATCGGCAATTTGGGTGATATTACCCAGCGTGCGCTCACCGTATTGCAGGATGTCGATCTTATCGCTGCCGAGGATACGCGCCACACCGGGCTGCTGCTTTCCCATTTTGCCATTAATGCCCGTCTGTTTGCCCTGCACGACCATAATGAGCAACAAAAGGCCGACACGCTGGTGGCGAATCTAAAAGAGGGGCAAAACATCGCGCTGGTCTCCGATGCCGGCACGCCGCTGATTAACGACCCTGGCTACCACCTTGTACGCACCTGCCGTGAAGCGGGCATCCGTGTGGTTCCACTACCGGGTCCGTGTGCCGCAATAGCAGCATTAAGTGCGGCGGGGTTACCGTCCGATCGTTTTTGTTACGAGGGGTTTCTGCCGGCGAAATCGAAAGGGCGTCGCGACACCTTAAAATCGCTGGAGACAGAACCGCGTACGCTCATTTTTTATGAATCAACGCATCGCCTGCTGGAAAGCCTGGAGGATATCGTCACTGTGCTGGGCGAATCACGTTACGTGGTGCTGGCCCGCGAGCTGACCAAAACCTGGGAGTCGATTTATGGCGCGCCGGTAGGGGAGTTGCTGGCATGGGTGAAAGAGGACGAAAACCGCCGCAAGGGCGAGATGGTGCTGATCGTTGAAGGCCACAAGGCACAGGAAGATGCCTTACCCGCCGATGCGCTGCGCACGCTGGCATTGCTGCAGGCTGAACTTCCCCTGAAAAAAGCCGCTGCGCTGGCTGCGGAAATCCACGGCGTGAAGAAAAACGCGCTCTATAAATACGCGCTGGAGCAGCAGGGCGAGGCGTAGCTTTTCTGCCTGGGCATAGCAGGGTTATATCCGGGCGATTTTCTTTTGACGTACCCCGATCTTTCCACCGAGGCAGCCATGTTATTCATACCATGGCTGTTTTCGTTACGGTTAGCGCAGCGGGTGCGCTAAACAATCACAACTTTCTTACCCAACTTATTCAGCACTGCTTTATCCTTCTCGCTATCTTCAGCGGCAACACCTGATTAAACCCTGTAGCGACTGAACTTGCAGGCGTGCGGTACCGCCATCACGCCGCTAATCGAATTGGTAATGCCGTTGGTAGTATCAGTGCCATCCGGCCCACAAACATCAGATCGGCACTGATGCTCTGCAACTACAGATACTTCCCGGCGTGTCCGCAATAATAAGAGGGGAATGCGATTCCGCTGCGGTATCTACCACCACCAGTAACATTTCAAAATTGTGGATCTTGAATGTCAGAGTGGCGTGACCTTTTTGCTGCGCTTTGTTAAGTCCCCCTGTCGTCGACATAATGTACTTTCTGTCTCTGAAACCTTTCGTTTGTTCTCTCAGAAAGGAGGTTTTCGAAAGTTTATGGAGACGAAAAAACAATAAAAAAAAGCATGGCCGAAGCCATGCTAAACGTTGAGGTATATTGATGAATCAGGTCACCGGAGCCGGGTTAAACACAGCCAGTTGGTTGTGCAAACCCCATTGATCAGAAAAGGTTTTCTTGCGGCCGCTTGCGACATCAAGGATAAAGTGGAACAGCTTCCAGCCCACCTCCTCGATAGTCTCTTCGCCCGTTGCGATAGTCCCTGCGTTGATATCCATCAAATCATACCAACGGTTTGCCAGTTCAGTACGGGTCGCCATCTTGATGACCGGCACCGCCATCAGGCCGTACGGCGTACCACGTCCGGTGGTGAATACCTGAACGGTGATACCGGAAGCCACCTGTTGCGTGCCGCAGACAAAGTCACTGGCTGGCGTTGCCGCATAAATCAGACCACGTTTGGTCGGGCGTTGACCGGGCGAAAGCACTTCGGAAATGGCGCTCTTACCCGATTTCGCAATCGAGCCCAGCGCTTTTTCCACTACGTTTGCCAGACCGCCCTTTTTATTCCCCGGAGATGGGTTAGCACTACGGTCCGTTTGCCCCATATCAAGGTAGTTGTCATACCAGGCCATCTCTTCCAGCAGGCGCTTGCCCACTTCTTCATTGATGGCACGCGGCGTAAGGAGGTGAATGGCATCACGCACTTCGGTCACTTCGGAGAACATGACCGTGCCACCGCAACGTATAAGCAGGTCAGAGGCATAACCAACTGCCGGATTTGCGGTCACACCGGAGAAGGCGTCGCTACCACCACACTGCATGCCGACAACCAGTTCAGAAGCCGGGCAGGTTTCGCGCTGGCGTTGGTTCAGTTTTTCCAGATGACGAACTGCAACCTGCAAAATATCGTCAACCATAGATTTGAAACCGACATGATGTTCATCCTGCAGACGGACAATACTGGCATCGTCTACCGGAATCGATTTCACATCTTCTGTACCCTGGAGCAGGCGCTCAGGTTGCAGTTTTTCACAGCCCAGACCGATCACCATCACTTCACCGCCAAAGTTGGGGTTCAGCGCGATGTTGTGAATGGTACGGATAGGCACAACGGCTGCCGGTGCGTTAATGGCGACGCCACAGCCGTACAGATGGTTCAGGCCGACCACGCCATCCACATTCGGGTACTTCGGTAGCAGGTCGCGTTCAATAATTTTCACCACATAGTCGACCACCCCCGCCACACAATGCACGCTGGTGGTGATGCCGAGGAGATTTTTGGTACCGACGCTGCCATCGGCGTTGCGATAACCTTCGAAGGTATAACCTTCCAGCGGCGGCAATGGTTCTGGCACTTTCGTCGCCAGGGGCAGTGTATTCAATGGCGGCGCTTTCGGTAATTCGACGGTGGATTCGTCAATCCAGCTGCCGCGCGCAATATCACGTACTGCATAACCGATAACTTCACCGTACCGGATGATTTCCCCGTGATGAGGAATATCTACCAGCGCAACTTTATGGCCTTGCGGGATATGCTCAATTAATTCGAGACCATCCGGAAAACGGGTGCCCGCTTTTAATCCATTGTCATTAACGATGATAGCGACATTATCGGTGTCGTGTACTTTAATATAAAACGCCGTAGGCGACTGCTGTCTAATTTCAATGTCGGCCATTATCAAGTAATCTCCAGCTAACGATACGATGCATTACTCAAAAAAATAAAGAGGGGATGTTCTTTAATTATCAGAAATACAAAAATCATTTGATGGAATAAGAATGTCAGGAGTTTCAAGATCAAAATGTGATCTAAATCACTTATCTTCGTGGTTAGGTGCCCTATAAGGATTCGAATTACCAGATCTGTGCATCAGCGCCCAGCTATGTGTGCATATGCTCAAAATAATCTTACTGGCCCACGTTAAAATTGAGCAAACCGCCAGTGCGCGACCGATTGGCGGTGATTATACTGTGCGGTAATAAAATATAAACATGCTATTTCCCGATATTATTCTTCGAGAGTTTCTTTTTATATGTCGGGTAAATTACATATCAAGAAAAATATATTTTAAAATCTAAGCAGCACCCGAGGAAATGATATGTCTGTGCAAAGTTCAATTGAGGTAAAAAGGGGAATACCAACTCGCTATTTAATTCTGCTCATTATATTTATTGTCACAGCAGTTAACTACGCGGACCGCGCCACGCTCTCCATTGCGGGGACCGATGTCGCGAAAGAGTTGCATCTTGACTCGGTATCGATGGGTTACATTTTTTCTGCGTTTGGCTGGGCGTACCTGCTGATGCAGATCCCAGGCGGCTGGTTACTTGACCGCTATGGCTCGAAAAAGGTGTATACCTGGAGCCTGTTCTTTTGGTCGCTTTTTACCTTCTTGCAAGGTTTTGTCGACGTGTTCCCGCTCGCATGGGCTGGGGTCTCGATGTTTATCATGCGCTTTATGCTGGGCTTCTCCGAAGCACCTTCTTTCCCGGCAAACGCCCGTATTGTGGCGGCCTGGTTCCCGGCAAAAGAGCGCGGTACCGCTTCGGCGATTTTTAACGCGGCGCAGTATTTTTCGCTCGCACTGTTCTCCCCGCTACTGGGTTGGCTGACCTTCGCATGGGGCTGGGAACATGTCTTCACTGTCATGGGCGTGATTGGTTTTGTGCTGACGGCAGCCTGGGTTAAGTACATCCATAACCCAACCGACCATCCGCGTATGACCCGCGAAGAGCTGGATTATATTTCTGCTAACGGCGCGGTGGTCGATATGGACCACAAAAAAACCGACAGCGATAAGCAATCCGGCCCGAAACTGGATTACATCAGGCAACTGTTATCCAGCCGTATGATGCTTGGCGTGTTCTTTGGTCAATATTTCCTGAACACCATCACATGGTTTTTCCTGACCTGGTTTCCGATTTACCTGGTGCAGGATAAGGGCATGTCAATTTTGAAAGTGGGTTTTGTCGCGTCCATTCCCGCCCTGTGTGGCTTTGGTGGTGGAGTGCTGGGCGGTCTCTTCTCGGACTACCTGATTAAGCGTGGTTGCACTTTGACCATGGCGCGTAAATTCCCCATCGTTGTTGGGATGTTGTTGGCTTCCAGCATCATTCTGTGTAACTACACCGACAACACCGTACTGGTTATCGCATTGATGGCCCTGGCATTCTTCGGTAAAGGTTTTGGCGCGTTAGGCTGGCCGGTTATCTCCGATATCGCACCGAAAGAAATTGTCGGTCTGTGCGGCGGCGTGTTTAACGTGTTCGGAAATGTGGCATCGATTGTGACCCCGCTGGTGATTGGGTACATGGTCAAAGAGTTGCATTCGTTCAACGGGGCGCTGATTTTTGTCGGCTGCTCGGCCCTGATGATGATGGTTTGCTACCTGTTTGTGGTGGGCGACATCAAACGTATGGAATTGAAAAAGTAAGCAACGGCTTAAAAATTAAGGTGCAAAAGATGAGTAACGATATCTTCCCGAACAAATTTAAAGCTGCTCTGGCGGCAAATCAGGTTCAGATCGGTTGTTGGTCGGCGCTGGGTAGTCATATCAGCACTGAGGTTCTGGGCCTGGCAGGTTTTGACTGGCTGCTGTTGGACGGTGAACACGCCCCGAATGACGTGCTCTCTTTTGTACCGCAGTTGATGGCACTGAAAGGTAGCGCCAGCGCACCGGTGGTACGTATCCCGACGAACGATCCGGTTGTGATCAAGCGTCTGCTGGATATCGGTTTCTACAATTTCCTCGTCCCGTTCGTTGAAACGGCAGAAGAAGCAGCAAACGCCGTTGCGGCAACCCGTTACCCGCCAGAAGGGATCCGCGGCGTGTCCGTGTCTCACCGCGCCAATATGTTCGGCACCGTACCGGATTACTTCGCACAGTCGAACAAAAACATCACCATCATCGTGCAGATCGAAAGCCAGGAGGGCGTGGATAACCTCGACGCTATCCTCAAAACCGACGGCGTTGACGGCGTATTCGTTGGTCCAAGCGACCTTGCGGCAACTCTGGGTTATATCGGCAACGCCGGGCACCCGGAAGTACAGCGCACCATCGAACATATTTTTGCGCGTGCAAAAGCGCACGGCAAACCGAGCGGTATCCTGGCGCCTGTTGAAGCAGATGCCCGTCGCTATCTGGAATGGGGAGCGACCATCGTTGCTGTTGGCAGCGATCTGGGCGTGTTCCGTGCGGGTACGCAGAAACTGGCTGATACCTTTAAAAAATAATCAAACCACCACTGGATAAAGAGAGAGACGCAATTATGACGATGAAAGTTGGTTTCATTGGCCTTGGCATCATGGGTAAACCAATGAGTAAAAACCTCATTAAAGCAGGTTACTCACTGGTGGTCTCCGACCGCAATGCAGATGTGGTCGCTGAACTGATCGCCGCTGGTGCAGAAGCCGCCACCAGCGCAAAAGCTATTGCAGAACAGTGTGATGTGATCATCACCATGCTGCCGAACTCCCCGCACGTGAAAGAAGTTGCGCTGGGCGAAGGTGGCATCATTGAAGGCGCAAAACCGGGTACTGTTCTGATCGATATGAGCTCGATTGCTCCGCTGGCCAGCCGTGAAATCAGCGAAGGTCTGAAAGCAAAAGGTATCGAAATGCTGGACGCGCCGGTAAGTGGCGGTGAACCGAAAGCTATCGACGGCACCCTGTCCGTAATGGTTGGCGGCGACAAAGCGCTGTTCGACAAATACTACGATCTGCTGAAAGCCATGGCGGGATCTGTTGTTCACACCGGCGATATCGGCGCGGGTAATGTGACCAAACTGGCTAACCAGGTCATCGTGGCGCTGAACATTGCGGCAATGTCCGAAGCGCTGACGCTGGCAACGAAAGCGGGCGTTAATCCAGAACTGGTATTCCAGGCAATCCGCGGCGGTCTGGCTGGCAGCACCGTGCTGGAAGCAAAAGCACCGATGGTTCTGAACCGCAATTTTAAACCTGGTTTCCGTATCGATCTGCATATCAAAGACCTGTCCAACGCCCTGGATACCTCTCATGGCGTAGGTGCGCAGTTGCCGCTGACTGCCGCAGTAATGGAAATGATGCAGGCACTGCGTGCTGATGGTCACGGTAATGACGACCACAGCGCTCTCGCGTGCTACTATGAAAAACTGGCGAAAGTAGAAATCTCTCGCTAATAAGAAGGGTGCGGGAGCGCGCCCTGAATTTCTTAAGCATCAACATCTTGCAGGTCGAAAACCACGGTGACGGGTACGACCTGTGAGGTGCAATCAATGCCTTGCGCGGCAATGTCAGGCTAATCAACTATGAAAATCGTAATCGCCCCAGACTCTTATAAAGAAAGCCTTTCTGCTACCGAAGTAGCGCAGGCGATAGAAAAAGGATTTCGGGAAATTTTCCCGGATGCTCAATACGTTTCAGTTCCGGTCGCAGATGGCGGTGAGGGAACGGTTGAAGCCATGATTGCCGCTACAAAAGGTTCTGTGCACACGGCGCGCGTGACTGGTCCTTTAGGCGAAAATGTTAATGCGCGTTGGGGGATGTCCGGCGACGGTAAAACAGCCTTTATCGAAATGGCTGCTGCCAGCGGTCTGGCACTTGTCCCCCCTGAATTACGAAACCCTCTGATCACCACTTCACGCGGCACCGGGGAACTTATTTTGCACGCGCTGGATCATGGGGCAAAAAATATCATTATCGGCATCGGCGGTAGCGCAACGAATGACGGCGGTGCGGGTATGGTACAGGCGCTTGGCGCGAGACTGTGCGATGCCAATGGTACCGAAATTGGCAACGGTGGCGGCAGCCTGATAAGCCTGAACGCTATTGATGTCTCCAGGCTCGATCCGCGTCTTGCTGGCTGCACTATTCGTGTTGCCTGCGATGTAACTAATCCGCTGACGGGCGAAAAGGGCGCATCGCGTATCTTTGGACCACAAAAAGGCGCGACGGAAGAGTTGATTGTCGAGCTGGACCGTAACCTTGCCCATTACGCCGGGGTGATTAAAAAATCGCTGCATATTGATGTGAAAAATGTGCCGGGAGCCGGTGCGGCGGGCGGTATGGGCGCAGCGTTAATGGCATTCCTGGGGGCGGAGTTGCGTAGCGGCATCGAAATCGTAACCCAGGCGTTGAATCTGGAAGAACATATCCATGACTGTACCCTGGTAGTTACCGGTGAAGGCCGTATCGACAGCCAGAGTATTCACGGTAAAGTGCCTGTGGGCGTGGCCCATGTGGCAAAAAAATACCATAAGCCGGTTATCGGTATTGCCGGAAGTCTGACGCGGGATGTTGGTATTGTGCATCAGTATGGTATTGATGCGGTGTTCAGTGTTCTGACCAGTATTGGTACGCTGGAAGAGGCGTTCCGTGGTGCGTTTGACAATATTTATCGCGCATCCCGTAATATTGCGGCCACCTTACAGGTTGGCATGTCTGCTGAGGGGTGACATCGTCGCGCAAACCCTCTATACTGCGCGCCGAAGCTGACCAGACAGTCGCCGCTTCGTCGTTGTCCTCCTTCGGGGGAGACAGACGGAGGGGAGGAAAGTCCGGGCTCCATAGGGCAGGGTGCCAGGTAACGCCTGGGGGGTGTAACAGCCTACGACCAGTGCAACAGAGAGCAAACCGCCGATGGCCCACGTAAGTGGGATCAGGTAAGGGTGAAAGGGTGCGGTAAGAGCGCACCGCGCGGCTGGTAACAGTTCGCGGCACGGTAAACTCCACCCGGAGCAAGGCCAAATAGGGGTTCATAAGGTACGGCCCGTACTGAACCCGGGTAGGCTGCTTGAGCCAGTGAGCGATTGCTGGCCTAGATGAATGACTGTCCACGACAGAACCCGGCTTATCGGTCAGTTTCGATCTTTTCAGGTAAAAACCCGCTCCGGCGGGTTTTTGCTTTTCTGTGACTTCACACTCCTGCACACTCTCATTTCCGGTAGCTACCTGTGCCTCGCTATTGCAACTTCCGCTGACAATGCTCTACTGACTCCTGGAACATATTCCCAGGACGCATTGAACATGAGTTCACATCCCGTTCGGACAATTATCGAAGCCTGCGACAGGGCGATTTCAGCGAAAGATTACGATACCCTGATGACGTTTTACGCGGACGATGCCGCGCTGGTCATCAAGCCAGGAATGATTGCCAAAGGAAAAGAGAACATTCGTAAAGCTTTCATGGCCATTGCTGACTATTTCCAGGGGAGCCTGGTGGTAGAACAGGGGGAGGTGCAGGTCATTGAAGGTGCCGATAACGCGCTGGTCATCATGGAAACCCTGCTGCGTTATCCGGACGGCAAAGGGGGCACAGTCGAGACAACCCGTCGCGCGACATATGTTTTTCGCTACACCGTGTCGCAGGGATGGTTATGCACGATCGATAATTCTTACGGCACCGATTTACTGGATAACGACTTACCATCAGGCTAATTTTATCGGAAGCGCCTCAAAAAAAGCCCCGGATTTTATACCAGGGCTTCTGTTACGCTGCTTCGTCTTCTTGCGCCAGCCGTTGCTCCGCATCGGCGACGATAGCTTCCAGTTCTGTCAGCATGTCGTCGTAATCAAAAGATTGCGGCGATTCTGCCGGGGTAGATTGCTGTGTGGGTATATGCTTTGACGTTCTGTATTGAACACTCTTTTTCTTCACCGTCGTACTCCGTAAAAACTCACGCGCTTACACGGGTAAATCTATCAGTAAAGCGCGCAACGGCGTATCGGCGACTAACGTTATGTTAGCCTCATCACGAATAAAAGCGCCGTCACCGCAGGTGAGCGCTTCCCGCGATTCGCACGGGGTGACTGCGTGTACCGTACCGTGAATCGACTGCAGGTAGGCGCGTGGCCCATGCAGTTGAAACGTAAGCTCTTCACCTTTTTCCAGCTCGATATGGTGTAACCACACCTGCTGACGTAATTGCAGACTGTCCTGGCTACCGTCCGGAGAGGCCAGCAACTGGCGAGCCTGATCGGCAATCGTCACTTTTTGCACCGTCGGATTTTCACGTTCCGGGCAGGCATCAAGCCACAATTGCATACGTGTCAGCGGCTTATCTTTACTCAGATTATGTTCGCTATAGCTAATGCCTGGCTGAGTCGCAATGAGCAATGCTTCGCCCGTTTTGGCCTGAATATGGTTACCTTCGCTGTCGCGATACTCGGCTTCGCCTTCCAGAATCAGGTTCAGAATATCTACTTTTGGATAGGTACGCGGCTGGAATGATGCACCGGGTGCCAGTACTTCCTGGTTCAGTACGCGCAGGGAGGCGTAGCCCAAAAGTTTCGGGTCAAAGTAATGTCCAAAGGAAAAGGTGTAGCGGGCCTGCAGCCAGCCGAAGTCCGCTTGTCCACATTGTTTGGCTGTTCTGGTAGTAATCATAATTCTTGACCTCTCTTTACACTAAAACAATGGTAAAGGTATGGACGCTGCATTGTTAGCCAGATATTCTGCCCGGTATGTTCAAATTTCCTGAATGAGAACAAAAATGGCGAAAGATAGGGCACTTACGCTGGAAGCGTTACGCGTCATGGACGCAATTGACCGTCGCGGTAGCTTTGCCGCCGCAGCAGATGAACTGGGGCGGGTACCTTCCGCACTCAGTTACACGATGCAGAAACTGGAAGAAGAGCTGGACGTTGTTCTGTTTGACCGCTCTGGTCACAGAACGAAGTTTACTAATGTTGGCCGCATGCTGCTCGAACGCGGTCGTGTTTTGCTCGAAGCGGCTGACAAACTGACTACCGATGCCGAAGCGCTGGCACGCGGCTGGGAAACGCATTTGACCCTGGTCACCGAAGCACTGGTGCCGACCCCCGAGCTTTTCCCGCTTGTTGATAAACTGGCGGCGAAAGCCAACACGCAGCTCTCGATCATTACCGAAGTGCTTGCCGGTGCCTGGGAGCGGCTGGAGCAGGGGCGAGCGGACATTGTGATTGCGCCGGATATGCATTTCCGCTCTTCGTCGGAAATTAACTCTCGCAAGCTGTATAAGGTTCTGAACGTCTATGTCGCAGCACCAGACCATCCGATTCACCACGAACCGGAACCGCTGTCTGAGGTGACACGAGTGAAATATCGCGGTGTGGCGGTTGCGGATACCGCGCGTGAGCGTCCGGTCCTGACGGTGCAGTTACTGGACAAACAGCCGCGTCTGACGGTCAGTACGATTGAGGATAAGCGTCAGGCGTTACTGGCGGGACTGGGTGTAGCAACAATGCCTTATCCGCTGGTTGAGCAGGATATTGCAGAAGGGCGTTTGCGCGTCGTCAGCCCGGAATATACCAGCGAAGTCGACATTATCATGGCATGGCGGCGTGACAGCATGGGTGAAGCAAAAGCCTGGTGTCTGCGCGAAATCCCGAAACTCTTCTCCGGTAAATAATTCCCTGGCAGTCCCTTAAGGAAACGCTTTTGGCTCCGGGCCGAAGCGGTTTTCTTCGGGGGTGCCGTGCTGGCTCCAGAAAGCCAACAGCATCAACCAACCCAGCACGGGTAAGCACCACAACCACAGCCATTTGGCGGTGCGATTGGTATCGTGCAATCGACGCGACTGAACGGCAAGGGATGGCAGGAAAACCAGCAGAGCGTAGATCAGGCTTAACAGGCCAATGCTACCAGCACGCCAGCCTGAAATATTATCCACCACGGCAAGCACGCCATAGAGAATGATGTTGACCAACATAAACATCCAGAACTCCCGGCGATGCGCGCGGCCGCGAAAGTGGACATAGCGGGTCAGCACGTTGAAATACCAGTCCATTCTCTACCTCGAAAGACGCACAATACATTGTTTTCTCAGTGATCAATGTAAGAATAGACGGGGAAAAAAGGATGCGTAAAATATTTTCGGGCGCAGCGGCTGCACCCGAGAATATTAAGCGAAACGGACGTCCCGACCGTGAGGTTCGTTAAGATCCTGCCACGGGCCGATGGAGATAATTCCAGTCGGATTGATGGTTTTGTGGCTGCGGTAGTAGTGGGTACGGATATGGTCAAAATTGACCGTTTCCGCTATGCCTGGCATCTGATAGATATCCCGCAGGAAGCCATAAAGATTGAGATAGTCGCTGATGCGATGCTTATCGCACTTAAAGTGGGTCACGTATACCGGATCGAAACGGATAAGCGTTGTCCACAGGCGGATGTCCGCTTCGGTTAGCTGATCGCCTGTCAGGTAGCGATGCTGCCCAAGGATTTGTTCCAGCCGGGCAAGAGATTCGAAGAGCTTGTTGACAGCCTCATCGTACGCCTCCTGGCTGGTGGCGAAACCGGCCTTATAGACGCCGTTATTGACGTTGTCATAGATCCAGCTATTCAACTCGTCAATCTGCGCCCGCAATGCTGGCGGGTAGTAGTCACCGGCACGCGCACCCTGCGCATCAAACGCTGTATTGAACATGCGAATGATTTCAGCTGATTCATTACTGACAATGGTGTGATTTTTTTTGTCCCACAGCACCGGGACGGTTACGCGTCCGGTGTAATGCGGATCGGCATGAAGGTAAAGCTGATAGAGAAATTCATGCTGATAGAGCGAGTCGCCTGTCGCCGCCGGAAAAGTGTCGTCAAAGGTCCAGCCGTTTTCCAGCATCAGCGGGTTCACTACGGAAACCGGTAAGAAATCCTCAAGGCCTTTTAGCGTGCGCATGATGAGCGTGCGGTGCGCCCAGGGACAGGCGAGAGAGACATACAGGTGGTATCTCTCTTTTTCCGCCGCAAAGCCGCCTTCGCCAGACGGACCCGGTGCGCCATCGGCAGTGAGCCAGTTACGAAATGCTGATACTGAGCGCTGGAATCGACCACCGGTTGATTTGGTATCATACCAGGTGTCATGCCAGACGCCGTCAATAAGTTGTCCCATGATGCATTCTCCTTAGATGGCAAAAGCGAGGAGATGTCTCCTCGCTTCATGTCTCTTTATCAGTATAGAGCGCTTACCACTTTTTATTCAGTACGCGGTCAATGCTGAATGCGCCCGGACCGGTAATAGCCAGCAGCAGGAAGCCACCAGCGATGCTCAGGTTTTTCATAAACATCAGGGAGTTCATGCCTTCCGCAAAATTGCTGTGGAAGATAAACGCGGTCAGCAGGGTGAAGCCTGCGGTAAACAGCGCAGTGGTACGAGTCAGAAAACCGAACAGAATAGCCAGACCGCCGCCGAACTCAAGCAGGATAACCAGCGGCAGCATAAAGCCCGGGACACCCATGGCTTCCATATACTGCTGAGTGCCAGCATAACCGGTGATTTTGCCCCAGCCTGCGGTAATGAACAGGATTGGCATCAGGATACGCGCTACCAGTACACCAACATCTTCTAATTTTTTCATCTTTCTCTCCAGGGAACCACAATGTCTTTTTAAGGGAAAAGTTCGGCAATCACGGGCGCTGGCCGCATGGTTGCTGTCGATGGAGAGGATATTAAACGGGGCGGGAAAAGATTGTTAGCAAGGAAAACTGTCGAAATTTTTCAAAGATACTGAAGGAGTTAGCGTGAAAAAGGTCGCTACCCCGGACAGCACGGTGCCGCCGGGGAAGGAATTACCGTTGTTGATCAAGCGTGGATTTTACCAGCCGCCAGACGCTCCACAGACCCAGTCCGCGCTTCGCCCAGCGCATCAGTATATTCGGGTGGCGCACCGACCACACCGCCATGAAGCTGCTGCCAACCAGCGCCCAGGACCGCAGGCTCAGAAAGGTATTCCAGCCGCGATCATAAGCACCGGTGGCTTCCAGCCAGTCACGGCGAGCAGCGGTCAAATCCAGCCGTTGCTGCTGAATTTGACTGAGCAGCAGGGCTTTACGCTTGAGACGCTCGGCCTTGTGACTCATGGTTTGTCCTCTTCCAGCAACTGGCGGTCATTAGCCAGTTCCTGGCGCGTGTGGCGCAAGATTGTGGATTCGCGGGCTTTACGTAGGGTCCAGATACCGCCAATCAACGCCAGTACCAGTAACACCACCGTTGTGGCGATCATGGCGTTGAGCCGGTATTGCGGGTCGATGGCCCAGATAATCAGCACCATCAGACTCATAAGGCCGAATGCGGCGAATAGCATGGTCAGTCCTACCATCAGGAGCAACTGGAAAAGGTTTGCTTTTTCCTCTTCCAGTTCGACCACCGCCAGGCGGAGCCGCGTTTCCACCATTTCAACCATAATGGAAACAATGCGCTGCCCGATACCCAGGACGCTTTTGCCCGGTCCTTGCGCGTGTCGTGAATCCGCCATAATCAGCGACGCGTCAGGAGCACGCCCAGCACGACGCCGATCGCCGCGCCAATGCCCACGCTGGCCCATGGGTTTTCACGTACATACTCGTCGGTTCTTGCAGCGGCTTCCCGGGTCTGACGGGCAATTGCATCACCCGTTTCGCCCAGGCGATAGCGGCTCTCCTGCAAGGCTTTTTCGGCTTTGCTGCGCAGTTTGCTCAACTCTTCTTTGGATTTGTCCCCGGAGGTGCTCAGTACTTCCTCAAGGGTATCCGCCAGGGATTTCAACTCAGCGCGCAGATGTTCTGTATTTGCCTCTTTAGACATAATTCTCTCCAGGTGAGTGAGTGTTAACTTCCATCAAAATCAGTAGTCACGCGCTTCAAGCGCCTTAAGTTCTGTCTCGGCCTCTTTCAGCTTGTGCTCGCGTTTACTTATTTTGTCCGCATCGCCTTTTTGTTTCGCTTTGGCGAGATCGTCGCGACGTTCGGCAACCTCGTCTTTCTGTCTGGCAATTTTGCGCTGATGCTCCGCACGCAATTTACTGTCGGAACAGGTGGTGCGAACCTCGTGCAGTGCCTTGTTTAGCCCGTCAACCCGACTCTGATTGTTGTGCTTTTCGGCATAGCTGATTTCACGCGCAATTTCCTGCTCCTTCTCCTGACAAGGGGAGGCGGCCTGAGACATCGCGCTTACAGATAGTAGGGCTAGCGCCAGTGCGATGCGGTATTTCATAGTCGAAACCTTCCATTGTTGGCTGGCGAAACAACGCTCGTCAGCATCCAGTGACATAACGTGGACTTTGGTTCCATTAACTCAAGCATAGAACGTTAACGGCTAAAGCACCAAAGTAGGTGAAAAGATTCAGAATCCTGGAGGATCAGCCGAATCGATGGGTGGTATCGCGTAAACGCGAAAGCCAGGCAGAGGTCTGGTTGTCGTCATCCTGCAACGCGACGATGTAGCCGTGGGGTAGTGTTCTGTCCAGCACTTCCTTTGCTGCAGCGCTCTGAGCGCTGGATTCAAATTTGATTAATAGCGTGTCGTTTAGCGGCGTAATGCTCTTGAAATGGATGCCATTTGCGTCCAGATGATGCCAAATGGAAAAACCATCCGGCACACTTGTATTTTGCGCTATTGGGCGTATTGCCAGCGTAGATTCGCGGTTCTGCAGTGTCACCCAACCGAAAAAGAGTACGCTGAACAGCACCGTCGCGGCGATGCCCATAAACAACCAGCGCAGGAAGGGACGTTGCGATTCCATTATTGACCCCGATTACCGTATTTTTTCTTCCACAGCACCACCAGTGTGCCTACCAGGCCAACCACCAGCAGAACAACGGGAAGCAGCATCAAACAAGACATCAATGCGTCTTCATATTTACGAAACACCGGCGTTATACCCAATAAATAACCCAGTGTCGTCAGAATCAGCACCCACAGTAAGCCGCTCATCCAATTGAAAAACTGGAAGCGAGCGCTACTAAGACCCGAAATTCCGGCAATAGTTGGTAACAGGGTGCGAACAAATGCAATAAAACGCCCAATCAGCAACGCTGAGAGACCATGTTTATGGAAAAGATGATGCGCACGCTGATGATAATGTGCCGGAAGATGCGACAACCAATTTTGTACGGTTCGCGTATTTCCCAGCCATCGGCCCTGAATATAGCTCAGCCAACAGCCCAGACTGGCGGCCGCCGTTAATAACAAAATGGTCTGGGGATAGCCCATAGCCCCTTTTGCAATCAAAACACCGACCAGCACCAACAGACTGTCGCCAGGGAGAAAAGCGGCCGGAAGCAGGCCATTCTCAAGAAATAAGATGACAAACAACACAAAGTAGAGCATGCCGATCATGGATGGATTTGCCAGCGTTTCAAAATCCTGGCTCCAGAGGGCGTGCAGTAGTTGGCTTAAAAGTTCCATTCAATGTTCCTGGTACATCGGTTTACGGCACGTCGATTACCTGTAAAACAGCACGGCGACATTATTGATAGTGACATTATGGTCGCTCGTGGCGCATTCAGCAGCCTGACTATTCTGGTAACAACGCTGTGAGCAAGCGCTAACTCACGCAGTGGCAAAGTGCGTCCAATTGTAACAAATGCCATAGTTCTGCGGCAGAGAAATTACGCTTTGTCAGAAAATGATTTTGCTTGTCGAAAGGAGGGGTGGCGAGGGTATTTACAAAGGCTGACACTCTATACTTTTTACTGACCCTTAAGTGGCCAGGCGCATGACTGCTGTGCGCCTGACAGAGAAAAGCATTATTTTACGCCACTTGCTACGGTATCAAGGTGAACAACGGGGTTTTCCGCAAACAGATAGCGGTCTGCATTGAACTCGAAATCATCGCTGGTTTCGTTAAACAACATCTGTTTCGTATTTTCCAGATGCTGCCACATTGCGACTTTAGCCGCATGCGGGTCCTTGCGAATCAACGCCTTCAGTATTTGGTCATGATCATCACACCAGTTATCCACGGTGCGCAGGTCGATATGGTCGTGCAGTTTTTTCCAGTACGGGTTGTGAACACGCTGGGTCCACATTTTTTCGACAATTGCCGCCAGCGCGCTGTTCTGTGTCGCCAGGGCAACCTGCACATGAAATTGTAAATCCCATTCAGAATCGCGGAAGCACTTCTCTTTACGCGCGTTTTCCTGGATTTCCATCAGCTTCATGATGTCTTGCTTGGTTACCTGGGTTGCGGCAAATTCAGCAATATTGCTTTCAATCAGCTGACGCGCCTGCAGAAGCTCGAACGGGCCGTAGTTGGCAAATTCCAGCGATTCGTCAGGGGCCTGGGTATGACGAGGCTGATTAGAAATAACATGGATGCCTGACCCTTTACGGACCTCAACATAACCTTCGACTTCCAGCATGATGATTGCTTCACGAACCACGGTCCGGCTGACGCTTTTTTCGTCTGCAATAAAGCGCTCGGCGGGAAGTTTGTCACCCACAAGATAGACACCCTGCTCGATCCGGCTTTTCAGCTCGGCGGCAAGTTGCTGGTACAAACGACGTGATTCAGTGATTTCCATATGCGCTCCAGGCAAGATAAGGCATTAGTAGATTTGTTATACCACTTTTACGTCATTCTCACCACAATCCGGCAAGAAAAAGCCGCCCGAAACGGTGGGCGGCTTTTGAGAAACAGTAGTACAGATAAGACGTATACTAGCTTTGTGTTGCGGTACCGCCGACCGCATTTTCCTGCTCTAATTCACTGGCGGATTTACTTTTCAGCACCGTCCAGATAACCACCGCACCGAGCAGGTCGAACAGCGCCAGCACGGCGAACAGCGGGCTAAAGCCGATGGTGTCAGCCAACGCGCCTACCACCAGAGCAAACATGGTACTTGCTGTCCACGCCGCCATACCGGTCAGACCGTTTGCGGTTGCCACTTCATTACGACCGAACACGTCAGAAGAGAGCGTAATCAGCGCGCCAGACAGAGACTGGTGAGCAAAACCACCAATACACAGCAGGCCGATTGCTACATACGGGCTGGTGAACAGACCGATCATACCCGGGCCGATCATTAACAGCGCCCCCATGGTCACAACCATTTTACGGGAAACAATCAGGTTCACACCGAACCAGCGCTGGAACAGCGGCGGCAGGTAACCACCGACGATACAACCCAGGTCAGCGAACAGCATTGGCATCCAGGCGAACATCGCGATTTCTTTCAGGTTAAAGCCGTAGACTTTGAACATGAACAGTGGGATCCAGGCGTTGAACGTACCCCATGCTGGTTCTGCCAGGAAACGCGGCAGCGCGATACCCCAGAACTGACGGGTGCCCAGAATCTGCAGGACGGACATTTTTTTGCCATTAAAGGTCTGGTGTTGCGCTTCCTGACCGCCAATGATGTATTCGCGTTCTTCTTCAGTCAGTTTTTTCTGGTCGCGCGGGTGTTTGTAGAACACCAACCATGCCATTGCCCAGGCGAAACTCAATACACCAGAGATAATGAACGCCAACTGCCAGCTGTGCATGACGATTGCCCACACTACCAGCGGCGGCGCAATCATTGCGCCAATAGAAGAACCAACGTTGAAGTAGCCTACTGCGATAGAACGTTCTTTCGCCGGGAACCATTCAGAAGCCGCTTTCAGGCCTGCCGGAATCATTGCAGCCTCTGCCGCACCAACAGCACCGCGCGCCAGCGCCAGGCCACCCCAGTTGCCTGCCAGCGCCGTTGCGCCACAGAAGATAGCCCAGGTTACGGCGAAAACTGCGTAGCCGACCTTGGTACCCAGGATGTCCAGGATATAACCTGCGACCGGCTGCATGATGGTATAAGCAGCCGAGTAAGCCGCAATAATATAGGAGTATTGCTGTGTGGAGATATTCAGCTCTTGCATCAGCGTAGGCGCTGCCGCAGCAATCGTGTTACGCGTCAAGTAACCCAGCACGGTGCCAATCGTCACCAGAGCTATCATGTACCAACGTAACCCTTTAATTTTACGCATGTAAACCTCATCGTTATGTTAATTCCGCCAGCGCGGTCACCTGCCGGTTGCGGTCGGGAGGTGGAAACGGAGGGCGTAACCGGTAAAAACCGGAACGACCCGAACCTTGCTATTCAACGTGCTCAATTCGGTATCCGTACCGTAAAGACCGATGACTTAATCACCGGCAATGCATTCCGTCGGCTGATGTATTCGACGGCAGAAAGATAACTTGTCATACAACTTCAAAAGGTGAGTGACATCACAAAAGTGTTTTTCTTTGTGTGGTTTTTAACTTTGCGGCACCAGACCAGTACTGGCGCGGTCTGGCGGTGATTTTGATGCGCAATCTTGTAAATATTTGTCATCGTTTATTGATCTAACTCACGAAAAAGTCTTCGGCCACTGGAAATTGGTGTGATAACTTTGTCAGCATTAAGGTAAGCATCAGACGCACTCGTTTAGAGGAAGACGATAATGACCCCGTTTATGACCGAAGATTTTCTGTTAGATACCGAATTTGCACGCCGCCTGTACCATGACTACGCGAAAGATCAGCCGATTTTTGACTTTCATTGCCACTTGCCGCCGCAGCAGATCGCGGATAACTACCGCTTCAAAAACCTGTATGACATCTGGTTAAAAGGCGATCACTACAAATGGCGCGCAATGCGCACCAATGGTGTACCGGAGCGCCTGTGTACCGGTGATGCAAGTGATCGTGAGAAGTTTGACGCCTGGGCCGCAACCGTACCGCATACTATTGGCAACCCGTTATACCACTGGACCCATTTAGAGCTTCGTCGCCCATTTGGTATTACAGGTAAGCTGCTTTCTCCGTCCACAGCGGATGAAATCTGGAATCTGGGCAATGAATTGCTGGCACAGGATAAATTTACTGCCCGCGGTATCATGCAGCAGATGAATGTGAAGATGGTTGGTACCACTGACGATCCGATCGACTCTCTGGAGCATCACGCTGCGGTTGCCAAAGACACTACTTTCACTATCAAAGTGCTGCCAAGCTGGCGTCCGGATAAAGCCTTCAACATTGAACTGGCCACGTTTAACGACTACATGAGCAAGCTGGGTGAAGTTTCTGACACCGACATCCGTCGCTTTGCCGATCTGCAAACGGCGCTGACTAAACGCCTGGATCACTTTGAAGCACATGGTTGTAAAGTGTCGGATCACGCGCTTGACGTTGTGCTCTTCGCCGAAGCAAGCGACGCGGAACTGGACAGCATCCTCGCACGTCGTCTGTCCGGTGAGGCATTGAGCCAGCATGAAGTCGCGCAGTTCAAAACTGCCGTTCTGGTATTCCTCGGCGCGGAATATGCCCGTCGTGGCTGGGTACAGCAGTATCACATTGGTGCATTGCGTAATAACAACCTGCGTCAGTTCAAGTTATTGGGGCCAGACGTGGGCTTCGACTCCATCAACGACCGTCCGCTGGCGGAAGAGTTGTCGAAATTACTCAGCAAGCAGAACGAAGAAAACCTGCTGCCGAAAACCATCCTGTACTGCCTGAACCCGCGTGATAACGAAGTGCTGGGCACCATGATCGGCAACTTCCAGGGCGAAGGTATGCCAGGCAAGATGCAGTTTGGTTCCGGCTGGTGGTTCAACGATCAGAAAGACGGTATGGAACGTCAGATGACCCAACTGGCGCAGCTCGGTCTGCTGAGCCGCTTTGTGGGCATGCTGACCGACAGCCGTAGCTTCCTGTCTTATACCCGTCACGAATATTTCCGTCGCATTCTGTGCCAGATGATTGGCCGCTGGGTGCACGCGGGTGAAGCTCCGGCTGATATCCAGCTGCTGGGCGAGATGGTGAAAAATATCTGCTTTAACAATGCGCGTGACTACTTCGCGATTGAACTGAACTAAGGCCGTTTGAGGTTGATATGCAATACATCAAGATCCACTCGCTGGATAATGTCGCGGTAGCGCTGGCGGATCTCGCCGAAGGCACAGAAGTTGTTGTTGAGGGTCACGAGATTCTGCTTCGTCAGGCGGTGGTACGCGGACATAAATTTGCTCTGCAGCCCATCCCGACGGGTGAGAATGTTATTAAGTATGGCCTTCCTATCGGCCATGCCACAACGGATATCGCCGCAGGCGAACATATCCATTCTCACAACGTGCGTACCAACCTGAGCGATTTGGATGAGTATAGCTATCAACCTGATCTTATTGATGAAAATGCACCGGCGGCCGATCGTGATGTGCAGATCTACCGCCGTGCAAACGGAGAGGTCGGGGTTCGCAACGAATTGTGGATCCTGCCGACGGTAGGCTGTGTTAACGGCATCGCCCGCCAAATCCAGACCCGTTTTCTGAAAGAGACGCACAATGCCGAAGATATCGACGGCGTGCACCTGTTTAGCCACACCTATGGTTGCTCACAACTGGGCGATGACCATATCAACACCCGTACCATGCTGCAAAATATGGTACGTCACCCGAATGCGGGGGCGGTGCTGGTCATTGGTCTGGGTTGCGAAAACAACCAGGTTGATGCGTTTCGCGAAACGCTGGGCGAATACGATCCATCCCGCGTCCACTTTATGATCTGCCAACACCAGGACGACGAAGTGGAAGCGGGCATTGAACATCTGTACGAATTGTACGAAGCGATGCGCCACGACAAGCGTGAGCCAGGCAAACTGGGCGAGCTCAAGTTTGGTCTGGAGTGTGGGGGGTCTGACGGACTTTCCGGGATCACTGCGAACCCGATGCTGGGACGTTTTTCTGATTACATTATCGGTAACGGCGGTACCACTGTATTAACCGAAGTGCCGGAAATGTTCGGTGCAGAACAGATTCTGATGAGTCATTGCCGCGACGAAGAGACTTTTGAGAAGACGGTCACCATGGTGAACGATTTCAAACAGTACTTTATCGCGCATAACCAGCCGATCTACGAAAACCCATCGCCGGGTAACAAAGCTGGTGGAATCACGACGCTGGAAGAAAAATCGCTTGGCTGTACACAAAAGGCGGGGGCCAGCCAGGTGGTGGACGTGCTGCGTTACGGCGAACGCCTGAAAACCCACGGGCTCAACCTGTTGAGTGCGCCGGGTAACGATGCTGTTGCAACCAGCGCACTGGCGGGAGCGGGTTGCCACATGGTGCTGTTCAGTACCGGTCGTGGTACCCCTTATGGCGGTTTTGTTCCGACAGTAAAAATCGCGACCAACAGCGAACTGGCGGCGAAGAAGAAACACTGGATCGATTTCGATGCGGGCCAGCTTATTCACGGGAAAACCATGCCGCAACTGCTGAGCGAGTTCGTGGATGCGATCGTGGATTTTGCCAACGGTAAGCAGACCTGCAATGAACGTAACGAGTTCCGCGAGCTGGCTATCTTCAAGAGCGGCGTAACTTTATAAAGCAAAAGATTTGACATTTTGTTAATATAAAACGACGTTTCACATTGTGAAGCGTCGTTTCTTTTTGTGTCATTAACAAGGATCTTCCATGAGCGCGTATTGGTTAGCCCAGGGCGTTGGTGTACTTGCTTTTCTTATCGGTATTACCACGTTTATTAACCGCGACGAAAAACGTTTCAAACTCCAGCTTTCTCTCTATAGCGCCACGATCGGCGCGCATTTTTTTCTGATGGGCGCACTGCCTGCTGGCATGAGTGCAGAACTTAATGCCATACGTACCGTTATCTCTATGTATACCCGCAAACTATGGGTTATGGCCGTCTTTATTGCGCTGACGCTTTTTTTTGGTTTGATCAAATTACACCACCCGGTTGAACTGCTGCCGATCATTGGTACGGTTGCCAGCACCTGGGCGTTGTTTCGCTGCAAAGGGCTTTCTGTGCGCTGCGTCATGTGGTGTTCAACCGCCTGCTGGGTCACGCATAATCTGTGGCTGGGATCGATTGGCGGCACTCTGATAGAAGGCAGCTTCCTCGTGGTGAATGGCCTGAATATTATCCGTTTCTGGCGGATGCAAAAACGCGGCATCGACCCGTTTAAAGTCGAAACCGCGTTGCAAAAAGAGAGTACTTCTCCGCGTTAATCGCGCAGAGGCTTTAACGACGTGCGCTCGGCGTCTGACAGGCAGGCGGCCGCGGTAAATAGCACATCGGTTGAGGAGTTGATGGCGGTCTCGCAGGAGTCCTGCACGACGCCAATAATAAAGCCGACCGCGACGACCTGCATGGCAACATCGGCTGAAATGCCGAATAAGTTACAGGCCAGTGGAATAAGCAGCAGCGAGCCGCCCGCCACCCCGGATGCACCGCAGGCACAGAGCGAAGCCACTATGCTTAAGAGCACCGCCGTGGGTATATCCACGGTCACTCCCAGTGTATGTACTGCTGCCAGCGAGAGCACGGTAATGGTGATCGCCGCGCCTGCCATATTGACCGTCGCCCCCAGGGGGATCGATACGGAATAGGTGTCTTTATCAAGCCCGAGTTTTTCGCACAACGCCATATTTACCGGGATATTTGCCGCCGAGCTACGGGTAAAAAAAGCGGTCACGCCGCTTTCACGCAAGCAGATAAAAACAAGTGGGTAGGGATTACGGCGAATCTTCACCCATACCAGTAACGGGTTGATCACCAGCGCTACCAGTAACATACAACCGACCAGGACAATCAGCAGTTGTGCGTAGTTCCAGAGCGCGCCAAAGCCCGTTGCCGCCAGTGTTGATGCCACAAGACCAAAAATACCCAGCGGCGCAAAGCGAATAACTAACGTAACCATAAACGCCACCGCACTGGACAGATCGTTAAGCAGGTTTTTGCTGGCATCGCTACTGTGGCGCAGGGCGAAGCCGAGGCCAACTGCCCAAACCAGGATCCCGATATAATTCCCTTTAATCAGCGCATCAAACGGGTTTGCGACGATATTCCTCAGCAGTTCTTCCAGTACGCCAATAATACCGGAAGGCGCGACAACATCGGTCGCGCCTGCTACCAGATGCAGGGTGGAAGGGAACAGAAAACTGATAATCACCGCGGTCACCGCTGCTGAGAAGGTGCCGATTAAGTAGAGCAGCAGAATAGGGCGAATGCTGATTTTTTGCCCCTGTCGGTGGTTAGCCACCGAGGCCATCACCAGAAACAATACCAGAACCGGGGCCACGGCCTTTAGCGCACCGACAAACAGTGTGCCCAGCATGCCAGTGGCGAGAGCGGTATCAGGCGAAAGCCAGCTCAACAATATGCCCAGCACCAGTCCGGCGAGAATTTGTTTGACGATATTGCCGCGCATCATGCGTTGCAACCATGTCGTATTAGGTTGTATTTGCATCTGTTCTCCTTGTTTTTTTGGCGTTCCATCGGTGTTGCACCAAAAGGTGTAACGGTCGAGTATAAAGAATTCGCGTTTCAGAGGGCGGTTTCAGGCACTGGCAGGAGAAAATTCAGAAAAACGCCCTCTCTTCAGAGAGGGCGGAGCAGGGGAGCGTTAACTGCCCTCTTAAATACTTTATTCAGAGAGCTTATGTTTGTCGTTGCGGTGGTTAACCCACGTGTTAATCAACAGCGTTACCACCAGAATTCCGCCTACGACGCCAAGCGATATGGCAATCGGGATATGGAAGAAATCAACAATCAGCATTTTGATACCGATAAACACCAGTATCACCGACAGACCATATTTCAGCATGGAGAAGCGTTCTGCCACACCCGCCAGCAGGAAGTACATCGCACGCAGGCCCAGGATCGCAAACAGGTTAGACGTCAGCACGATAAACGGGTCGGTAGTGACCGCAAAAATCGCCGGAATGCTGTCGACCGCAAATATCACATCGCTTAGTTCAACCAGAATTAGCACCAGCAGCAGCGGCGTGGCAAACAGCAGGCCATTCTTGCGCACAAAGAAGTGCTCGTTTTCGATCTTGTCCGTCATACGCAGATGGCTGCGTAACCAGCGGACCAGGGGTTTGTCGCCAATACCGCCTTCATCCTCTTTTGCCAGCGCCATTTTCACGCCGGTAAACAACAGGAATGCGCCAAAGACATACAATAGCCATTCGAACTGGGAGATAAGCCAGCTGCCAGCGAAGATCATGATGGTACGCAGAACGATCGCACCGAGCACGCCGTAGATCAGCACGCGGCGTTGTAGCGCAGCGGGAACCGAGAAGTAGCTGAACAGCATCAGCCAGACAAAGACGTTATCCACAGCCAGCGCTTTTTCAATCAGATAACCGGTCAGGAACGCCAGCGCCTGGGTGTCGGCAACAGCGCGGCCCTCGTTTTGCACCAGGTACCACCAGAAAGCAGCGTTGAACAAGAGAGAAAGACTAACCCAGACCAGAGACCAGACGGCCGCCTGTTTCATGGACATCGTGTGTGCGCCACGTCGCCCCTGAAGCAGGAGGTCGATAGCCAGCATGATAACGACAACAACGGCGAAGCCGCCCCAGAGTAGCGGTGTTCCGACTGTATTCATGTGAGGTTCCTCAGCACCTTGCCCGTCAACTTTGATGATGACGGGTATAAACAAAAACGGCTAACGTCGAAAGACGTCAGCCGCATGCTTAGGTGCAATTGGATCCTCGCCTTTCGGCAAGGTCTCACTTACGTCACGTTAATGACGCCCGGCGACCGGATGCTTATACCCGTCATATTTCGAACCGCAGGCGCGTTGGCTACATTCGTTCACCCGAATCACCCACTTATGTAAGTTCTTCGTGGCTCTCTTACTTGCCATTTTCCTGCAACACGAAATTTTTAGGGTAGACGCATCGTAATGACGACCCACCGGCAACGAAGTTACTCCCCTTTGCTCGTAACAAAATATGACAGACCATTCTCCTCGTCAATGATCTGTAACATCTGTTTTACATACCTTTACGCTGGCAGCTCCACGCTTACATCATCTGCCGGGAATACTACCCCTGTTTGACGGCGGATTTCCGTCAACAATTGCGCGGTAATACGACTGACCGCCAGACCCGCATGATTGACTTCGTTTTGCTCGACAAGACTGGCGAAGGTTTCCGCCTCGTACAGCATGGTGTTGATATGTTGCGGCTGCGTCAGCTCCTGCGCTTTACCGCCACGCGGCACGAAAGAGAGTTTCTGGCATTCGGAAATCTTTTCGATAACCAGCGAACCGGCTTCGTCCTGAATTTCGCTTGGCAGTACCGAGTCGCTTACTTTGGAATGTTGCAGCGTGACGCTAAAATCGCCATAGTCGAGTACGACCACGCCGTGAGCATCGACACCGCTTTCCAGCAGGCTGGCGGTGGCCTGCACGCCCTTCGGTTCGCCCCAGAGCGCAACAGAGGCGGCCAGAACATAAAAACCGATATCCATAATCGAGCCGTTAGAGAAGGCCGGATTAAATGTGTTCGGGTTTTCGCCATCCAGGTAACGCTGGTAGCGCGAGGAGTACTGGCAGTAGTTGAGAAACGCTTTGCGCAGTTTGCCTGCTTTCGCAAGCGACTGTTTCAGCAGCACAAAATTGGGAAGGCTGGCGGTTTTAAAGGCTTCGAACAGGACGACCTGATGCTCTCTGGCACAGGCAATCGCCTCTTCCACTTCGTGCAGGTTCGACGCCAGCGGCTTTTCGCAAATGACATGTTTTTTATGGCTGAGAAAGAGTCGGGTTTGCGGAAAATGCAGCGAGTTGGGGCTGGCAATATAAACTGCATCAATCTCATCGCTTTGCGCCATGGCCTCCAGCGAGGTAAAAAGATGTTCGACAGGATAATCCCGGGAGAAATCCTGCGCCTGTTCGAGGCTGCGGGAGTACACCGCCGTGAGTTTATATTTGCCCGTTTCATGGGCGGCATCGACAAACTGGCGTGTGATCCAGTTTGTGCCAATGACAGCAAAACGTATCATTAAGCGAGTTCCTTTAACTGAGCACTGTCTGGCAATGTAGCATGATGGGCGCAGAGGAAAAAAGGTTCATCTCCCGGTTATGGAAGACGTCTCGCACGTCACTCTTTTTGTTAAAAAAGATTCAGCCCGGCAATGCGATCCAGCGCGCTTTGCAATGCCTCTTCTCCCGCCGTCAGGCTAATGCGGACAAAACCTTCTCCACCTTGCCCAAAGCCTGTGCCAGGCGCGACCAGTACATGCGCCTCTTGTAACAACAAGTGGGCAAATTGCTGCGAGTTAAACGCAGGCGGTACCGCAAGCCAGAGGAAAAAAGTCCCTTGCGTTTCGCGTACCGGCCAGCGTAGCGCCGCCAGGCGCTGTAACACGCGTTCACGACGCTGGTGGTAGACCGAGACCAATTGCGCTAAACGTTCAGAGGGGAGGGCGAGCGCCGTGACCGCCGCATCCTGAATCGCGCCAAACACCGTACTGTAGCTGTGAGTGTGCAATTTTTTAAATGCCCGAATGATCGAGGCGTTGCCGACCACAAAGCCAAAGCGCCAGCCCGCCATATTAAAGGTCTTCGAGAAGGTATACGTCTCTACTCCCCACGCTTTCGCGTCAAGTTGTGAGAAGAGGCTCAGCGGAGTGTCTGTGGTATCGCTGCCAATGGCGGCATAGGCAAAATCATGCAGGATCGGCACGTGATAACGCCGGGCGAAGCGCAACGCGCTGGCGAACAGCTCCGGTGTGGCCAGCGCACCCGTCGGGTTATGTGGATAGTTGAGCACAATCAGCCCGGCATTATCCGCAACGTGGTCCGGTACCTCATTGAAATCAGGCAGGAACTGATTCTCCGCACGAAGTGGCAGACCGTAAAAACAGGCCTGAGACTGCAATGCCGCCGAGCGGTAAATGGGATAGCAGGGGTCGGTAGAAATCAGATATTGCCCTGGGCTGAGGACTGCGCGAGGGATCCCGCCTACCCCGATATGGGACCCCTGGAATACCGCCACTTCGCTGTCGGGATCGAGCGCCACGCCGTAATGGCGCAGATAAAAATCGGCTATGGCCTGGCGGACCTGTGGCTTGCCCCAGAATGAGGGATACCCGTGGTTCTCACTTCTCTCAATCGCAGCCTGCAGCGAAGCGACCACTTCCGGCGGCGTGGGTTGATCCGGGCTGCCGCTCGAGAGATCGATCAGCGGTAAATCAGGCGTGTTCACCTGGGCTGCCAGTTTTTCCAGTACACTGAATAAATTCTCTTCCAGCGCATCGACCAGCGGTGAGGCGTTAAAATCAGGCATGGGTTTCTCGGATTTATTTATTAATATGTTTCCATCTTTAATTTATTTTTCTGCATTGTCTAAGCAACAAAATTAGCTATTGATTTCTAATTTGTGGATATGAATTTCCTGATTATATTTATGCGAAAAAAGCAAAATGAAATTCGGTACTATGGCTTACAACGCACGGTCGGCTGTGATTTAATCGATTTTACTTGCACACCAACAGGGAAAATGCGTAATGAACAAGCCAGTTGTATTAGGTTTCGTCTTTGCTTTATTGTCATCATCTTCATTTCTGGCTGCGGCGCAGGATAATATTATTCGTGTCGGTTTTAATCCCGGGCCTTATAAAGAACAATTTGAAAAGGGTTTCGCACCATTTCTGATTAAAAAAGGCTATAAAGTCGAATATAAAGATTTCAGCGATGGTATTCAGGTAAACGATGCGGTTGCCCGTGGCAACATTGAAGCCAATATCATGCAGCACCCGGTATATTTGAAATCGGTGAATGAACGCCTGGGTATCGACAACATTGGTATCGTGCAGGTGCCGACACCGCCAATGGGACTGTATGGCGGCAAAATCAAAGCGCTGAAAACCCCGGCGGCAGGCACCGTGATTTCTGTTCCTAATCAACCGCCTAATGAATACCGGGCTCTGTTAGTGCTCCAAAGCCTCGGCTGGGTAAAACTCAAACCAGACAGCGATCCGGCCACCTTCTCACAGCGCAACATCCTCGAAAATCCGTATAAAATTGTCCTCAAAGAGATGGATAACGCGCAGCAGGTCCGTGCGCTGCCGGATGTAGATTACGGTTTGATTCAGGGAAACTTTGCCGTATCCAGCGGTCTGAAGCTCAATTCGGCATTACAGCTTGAAACCCCGGTAAGCCAGTTTATTAACGTCGTGACCATTGCCGGTAAAAATAAAGACGCGCAGTTTGCTAAAGATATTGTTGCCGGGTACCACTCTGCTGATTTCAAAAATTATATTTTGACTCACGAGCAATATAACGGTTACTTGCAGCCTGATTATTTGAAATGAGCAATCCAATGATTGAGTTTCGCCATGTCAGCAAAACATTCTCACGAAATGGAAATCCGGTTCTGGCATTAAAGGACATTAACCTTAGTATTGCTAAGGGCGATATTTTCGGGATTATTGGTTATAGCGGTGCAGGGAAAAGTACCTTGCTACGTTTAATCAATCGTCTCGAATCGCCAGGCCAGGGAGAGGTGGTGATTAATGGCGAAGTATTGCAGGAATTTAGCGGTAAACGTCTGCGAGCGATCAAGAAAGATATTGGCATGATCTTTCAGAACTTTAATTTGCTGAATTCGAAAACGGTTTTCCACAACATCGCCATTCCGCTCATTTTGCAGGGGCGTGATAAGGCATTTATTCAGGCACGGGTGACGGAGCTGCTGGAGTTTGTCAATCTCAGCGACAAACTGCATAGCTTTCCGAACGAGTTATCGGGCGGGCAAAAACAGCGTGTCGGTATTGCCCGCGCGCTGGCGACCAATCCATCCGTTTTATTGTGTGATGAAGCGACATCGGCGCTGGATCCCCATACCACGGTGCAGATCTTACTGTTGTTGCAGGAGATCAACCGCCGCTATGGCATCACCATCGTGCTGATCACGCACGAAATGTCGGTTATTCAGAAGATCTGTAACAAGGTTGCGGTAATGCAGAACGGCAGCATTGTGGAGCAGGGAGAGGTCTTTAACGTGTTTGCCCAGCCGCAACATCCGGTCACCGCCAGCTTCGTGCAGTCGGTGATTCACGACAAGCTGCCGGAGCGCGTTTCCTCGGTGCTACAGCGGGACAATGGCGCGCAGGCTCTGCGTCTCGAGTTTGTTGGCGAAACGGCGCAGCAGCCCATCATCAACCGCATCATCAAGGACTATGCCATCGAGGTGAATATTCTCTTTGCCAGCATGTCCGACGTTCAGGGGCGGATTCTGGGGTTCATGATCGTGCAGATTCTCGGCGAGGCAGAGCAAACCGACAACGCCATTGCCCACCTTCGCGATGCAGGAGTGAAAATCACCCATGTTTGAGTTTATTGACACAGCCGTCACCGGCGATCAATTCCTGCTGGCATTGCACGACACCCTGGTGATGATCGCCGTTTCGCTGGGTTTCGGTTCACTGCTCGGCATCCCGCTGGGCATTGTGCTGGTCGTTTGCCGTCCTGGCGGCATTCTGCCCAACCGGTTTGTGCATCAGGTTCTGAACCCGACAATCAATGTTGTCCGCTCGCTGCCGTTTATCATTTTGCTGATCACCATTCTGCCTTTTACCCGTCTGGTGGTGGGCACCACCATCGGTACGGCGGGGGCGATTGTGCCGCTGATTGTTTTTATTGCGCCCTATATTTCCCGGCTGGTCGAAAGCTCGCTGCTGGAAGTGGATGAGGGGATCCTTGAGGCCGCCGATGCCATGGGCGCTACCGCCTTACAGACCATCTGGCACTTTATGTTGCCGGAAGCGGCGTCATCTCTGATTTTGGCCCTTACTACCGCCACCATTGGCCTGCTGGGCGCGACCGCCATGGCCGGAACCGTGGGCGGCGGCGGGATCGGCGATTTAGCCATTACCTACGGTTACCAGCGCTTTGATGCTTTCGCCACGCTGGTCACCGCGCTGGTGCTGATTGTCATCGTTCAGCTTATCCAGACCCTCGGAACCCGCGTTGCTCGCCGTATTCGCCGCGAGTGAGGCTGCTATTTCATCTATTCAGGAGAGCAATATGCCAGTTGTAGAGAGCTTTACCCTCGACCATACCAAAGTCAAAGCCCCGTATGTCCGCGTAGCCGGTTATGAGCGCCACCGGCTTGGCAGTGTGGTGCAGAAGTTTGATTTACGTTTCCTGCAACCCAATTCAGATGCCATTCCCACCGCTGCGCTGCACACCCTGGAACACCTGCTGGCGTTTGGTCTGCGTGAAGAGCTGGAAGGTGTTATCGATATTTCACCGATGGGTTGCCGTACCGGTTTCTATCTGATCCTGTGGGATGAGCACGATCCGAAACACATCGCAGCAGCGCTGACACGGGTCTTGCAGCGTGTGCTTACCGCAACAGATGTGCCTGCGGTCACGCCGCTTGCCTGCGGCAACTATCGCGATCACTCACTGTTCTCGGCCCAGGAATACGCGAAGCTGGTGCTGGATGCCGGTATCAGCGACGACCCGTTTCGGGAATAAGCGATGATTGCCCTCGATTTTAGCGGCCAGACTGCCGTCGTGACCGGTGGCCTGCAGGGGATTGGTAAAGCCATTGCAGAACTGCTACATCGCGGCGGCGCAAATGTAGTGGTAGGCGATATCGCCGCCAGAGCGCGGGAGCAGACACTGCGCCAGCTAGTGCTACGTACCGATGTTTCCTCTCGCGAACAGGCCCATCAGCTCATTGGCGCCGCGGTGGAGACTTTCGGTGGGGTGGACATCCTGGTCAATAGCTGCGGCGTCTCGGCGATGAGTACGGTAACGCAGATGAGCGATGCCGACTGGCAGCGCATTCTGGACGTCAACGTCAAAAGCATTGGTTACCTGGCGGAGGCGGCCATACCGCTAATGAAAGCCAAAAGCGGTGGCCGCATCATCAATATCGCCTCGCAGGCGGGCAAAAATGGCTATCGGCTAATGGGGCAGTATGTGGCGTCTAAACATGCGGTCCTCGGCCTGACTAAAGTGATGGCCATTGAGCTCGCCCGTGACAACATCCTGGTGAACGCGGTGTGCCCCGGCATTGTCGAGACAGAGATGAAGTGGCGCGAGCGCCGGGAAGGCGCAGAATTACGTGGTATGACGCCGGAAGCCATCTATGCCGAAGACTGTTCACAGGTTTTGCTGGGGCGCACGGCGCAACCAGAAGAGGTGGCTGGCGTGGTGGCGTTTCTTGCCAGTCCGCTGGCGGCCTATATGACCGGGCAGGCGATTAATGTGACCGGTGGGATGACGATGCACTAAAACCTGCCCATCAGGCTATTTTATTTGCCATTTTGGACCTGGGCAGTGCTCACAATCCTCACGTACTACGTGTACGCTCCGGTTGTTGCGCGCTGTCCGTGTCCAAACTGCCTGCAACAATAACGCCTGATGGGCAGGTTTCATTTCTGAGGTATCACAATGAAACCTGATCAACTTGCGGTAATGCACTGGGGAACCTACCGGGTGACCACCGATAACGGCAAACTGACCGCTGTTAGTCCGGTGGACTGGGACAGCAACCCGTCGCGTATCGGGCAATCGCTCCCGGGGGCGGTGCAGGGAACCTCACGCGTTCGTCGTCCGGCGGTGCGGGAAGGGTTTCTCAAAGGGGGCGCCGCCTCACGCGAAGGGCGTGGACGTGAACCTTTTGTCGAAGTGAGTTGGGAGCAGGCGTTGACGCTGGTGGCCGATGAACTCACCAGGGTGAAACGCGAGCAGGGTAATGCGGCGATTTACGGCGGCTCTTATGGCTGGTCGAGCGCCGGACGCTTTCATCACGCGCAAAGCCAACTGCACCGCTTTCTCAATTTCTTTGGCGGCTATACCGGCAGCACCAATACCTACAGTATCGCCGCCGGAGAGCGCATTTTGCCGCATATTCTCGGCGATCTCGACACCTTGCAACGTCAGCATACCCACTGGCCGGTGCTGGCGGAGCACTGCGAGTTATTTGTCGCCATTGGTGGCTTGCCGCTGCGTAATGCGCAGGTGAACGGCGGCGGGGCCAACGATCATGCCCTGCAACACTGGTTGCAGACCTTGCGCCGTAACGGCACCCGCTTTATCAATATCAGTCCGGTAAAAAACGATCTCTCTGCTGTACCGGATGCCGATTGGCTGGCCGTTATCCCGGGTAGCGACACAGCGCTACTGCTGGCGCTCTGCCAGGTGCTGATTGCCGACGGGTTATATGACCGGGCGTTTGTTGACAGCCACACGGTGGGGTTCGCACCGTACCGGGATTATCTCTTTGGCCGGAATGACGGTGTGGTAAAAAGCCCGGAATGGGCAGAACCCAGAACCGGGCTTGCCGCCGGGGCGATCCGTCATCTGGCCCATGAGATGGCACGGCATCGCACGATGATTAACATAGCCTGGTCGGTTCAGCGTGCCCGTCAGGGAGAACAGACCTTCTGGGCGACGGTGGCGTTGACGGCGCTGTTGGGACAGATTGGCACGCCCGGCGGTGGACTGGGTTTTGGCTATGCCTCGACCAACCTGGCGGGAGCTGACCGGCGCGTCTTTTCCGGCCCGCGTTTGCCCCAGGGGCGCAATCCGGTTGAGGGCAAAATCCCGGTCGCCCGTTTCGCCGACATGCTGCTGCACCCCGGCGAACCCTATCAATTTGACGGGCAGACCCACTTTTACCCGGACATTCGCTTTGTCTACTGGGCGGGCGGCAATGTCTTTCATCACCATCAGGATCTCAACAGGCTGGTACGCGCCTGGCGGCGTCCGGAAACCATTGTGGTCCACGAGCCGTTCTGGACGGCGCAGGCGAAATTCGCCGACATTGTGCTGCCCGCCACCACCTCGCTTGAGCGCGAGGACATCGGGAGCGCCAGCAACGACGGCTTTATGATCGCCATGCGTCAGCACATTGCGCCGTTTGCCGATGCCCGCGATGACTATGCTATTTTCAGCGGACTGGCTGCCCGTCTCGGGTTTGGCGAGGCTTACACCGAAGGACAGGACGTCAGGGCCTGGCTACAGGTTATGTATGAGCAGTCGCGCCCGCGCGCCGAGGCCGACGGGATCGCACTCCCGACGTTCGATGATTTCTGGCAACAGGGCGTGCTGGAATTTATCCGTCCTGAAGAGCCGCAAATCCTGCTTAAGGATTTTCGTGACGACCCGCGCAAGGCGCCCCTTTCCACCCCTTCCGGCAAGATAGAGCTTTTTTCGCAGACGATTGCCGATTTTGGCTACGAAGAGTGTCCGGGACACCCGTACTGGCACGAGCCGGAGGCGCAATATCAGCAGTCTGTTGCCCGGGAATGGCCGCTGCATTTGCTCTCCAGCCAGCCGCGTACCCGCCTGCACAGCCAGTACGACCACGGTAGCGTAAGTCACGAGAGCAAAATTGACGGACGTGAGCCACTGTGGATGCATCCGCGCGATGCTGCCGCGCGCGGTATTCACGATGGCGATGTGGTGAAAGTGTTCAATACGCGAGGCGCATTACTGGCCGGGGTGAAATTGAGTGAGGCTATACGGCCCGGCGTGGTGCAGATGTCCACCGGCGCCTGGTATGATCCAGAGAATACAGAAGATGAGCAGCCACTGGATAAACACGGTAATCCCAATGTGTTAACCGAGGATCGCGGCAGTTCGCGTCTGGGACAGGGATGTAGCGCGCAGAGTTGCCGGGTGGAGATTGCGAAATTTGAGGGGAGGTTGCCAGCGGTAACGGCCTGGGAACCGCCTGTTTTTGTCACGCTCGGGCAACAAAAACAGGCGTGATACCTTACTGCACGGCGGCGAAGGCTGAGGCTACGCGTGCGATATTGCTGTGGTTAAGGCCCGCCACGCAGACACGGCCGCTGGCAATCAGGTAGACCCCAAAGGCTTCACGCAGTTTATCCACCTGTTCGGCGCTGAACCCGGTGTAGCTGAACATGCCGCGCTGGGTCAGCAGGTAGATAAAGTCGTGATCCGGCAGAGCGTTTTTAAGCACATCCACAAGGGCCTGGCGCATTTCGCTGATGCGGGTGCGCATGGCGTCCACTTCGGCACGCCACAGGGCGTTCAGCTCTGGATCGTTGAGCACCATAGAAACCACCTGCGCGCCAAAGTTCGGCGGGCTGGAGTAGTTGCGACGTACGGTGGCTTTTAACTGGCCCAGCACGCGTCCGGCGGCATCGGCATCTTCACACACCACGGACAGCCCGCCTACGCGCTCACCGTACAGGGAGAAGATTTTAGAAAATGAATTGCTGACCAGCGCAGGCAGGCCGGTGCTGGCAATCGCGCGAATGGCGTAGGCGTCATCTTCCAGGCCCGCGCCAAAGCCCTGATAGGCGATGTCGAGGAACGGGATCAGTTCGCGGGAAATCAGGACTTCAATCACTTCATCCCACTGCCCATTCGTCAGATCCGCACCCGTCGGGTTATGACAGCACGGGTGCAGCAGCACGATACTGCGCGGCGGTAGCTGTTTTAAGGTGCTGAGCATGCCGCTGAAATCGACACCACGCGTGGCGTTATCGAAATACGGGTAAGTGTGTACGTTAAATCCGGCACCGGCAAAAATAGCGATGTGGTTTTCCCAGGTCGGATCGCTGACCCATACGTCGGAGTCCGGGAAGTAGCGTTTCAGGAAATCGGCGCCCACTTTCAGCGCACCGGAACCGCCCAGCGTCTGGATAGTGGCGATACGCCCGGCGTTCAGCGCCGGATGGTTGTTGCCAAACAGCAGTGTCTGAATGGCGCTGCGATAAGGCGCAAAACCTTCCATCGGCAGATAGAGGCTGGCTTTGTGTGGCTGACTCTGCAGGCGGGTCTCAGCTTCCTGAACGGCCTTAAGGCAAGGAATGATGGCCTGCTCGTCATAATACAGCCCGATGCTGAGATTCACTTTGTCAGCGCGTTTGTCCTGATGGAAAGTCTCCATCAACGACAGGATAGGGTCGCCCGCGTAGGCGTCAACGTTCTGGAACACAGTCACTACTCCTGAAATTACTGTCAGAGGTCAATCCATTACACCGCATAGCGTCCCGGGCGGTGGTTCATGGCAATAATGGAATTCAGAATCACGGCACCCGCAATGGAGGCCGCCAGCATCGGCAGGCTCACGAAGAACAGCGATGCGGTCACGATGCAGGCATCGACCACCATCTGGAATTTACCGGCGCGGATGCCGCTTTTATCCTGCAGATAGAGCGCCAGAATATTTACGCCGCCGAGGCTCGCTTTATGGCGGAACAGCACCACAAAGCCGATGCCGACCATGATGTTGCCAAAGAGTGTGGCGTAGTAGGGGTTAAGCTGATCGAAATGGATAAAGCGCCCGTGCAGATCCGAGAACAACGACACCAGCGCCACGGCGCAGAAGGTTTTCAGCGTGAACTGCATCCCCATCCGGCGAACAGAGAGCCAGTAAAACGGCAGGTTGATCAAAAAGAACGCCACGCCAAACGGCAGGTGAGTCGCGTAATGGATCAGAAAAGCGATACCCGCCGTACCGCCAGTGAGCGCGCCCGCCTGGCGAAACATAATCACGCCAAAAGAGATCATTAGCGTACCGAACAGCAGCGCCAGCGCATCTTCCAGCCAGGTATGAGCAAGTTTATTGGGAGTCAGGACGTTATCCATAAGAAAGTACGATTCAACCATTGCTAAAGATAAGAAATATCCTGCAAAAACCACACCAGATCCGCTTTACGGCATAACTGAATGGGGAAAAAACAGGCGGCCATATCCCTAACATATTGATATGGCGAAAAGAGAAGCGTGCGTATTTTGTGCGTTTATATGCCGATGTGCGGGTGATGTGTGTGATATTTTCTCATTCTATACATTAATCAACCGGTTGGTTGCACCAAAATAAGGCGCGCTGCCCTGTATCAGGGCAGCAAACCGCTGTCAGGCATCAACTGGCCATTTTCTTTCAGGCGGTTAAGGACAACGGAGGTCTTCAAATGCGCAACCCCTTTGTTTTGCGCCAGAATATGGCTGATTAAATGACTCAGGCCTGGCAAATCCGGCACGGCAACCCGGAGCAGGTAATCGGCGTCACCGGTGGTTTTCCAGGCATCGAGAATCGCGTCCACTTCGCTTATCATCTGGTGGAAACTTTCTACATACTCCTGCGTGTGGTTTAAAAGACGCACTTCAATCAGCCCCAGCATTTCACGTCCGGCGGCGTCCGGCGCGAGCCGCGCATGGTAACCGAGAATCAGTTGCGCCTGCTCCAGCGCGATACGACGCCGTGAACACTGAGAAGCAGAAAGGCCGATGAGATCGCTCAGTTCCTGGTTGGTTAAACGGCCATTGGCCTGTAACAGGGTGAGGATTTTCAGATCAAAGTCGTCGATGTTATACATGTGCGCCAATACCGGAACGAAAGAGTGGCTACCAGACTAACAGCTTTTTTGATGGCGGGAAGCCTGACGGCGCTGCGCTTTTTCCCATTGCACTAAAACGGTTCGTTTTCATGCATGCGAAAGTCACTTTTCTCATAAGTCGTGCGTGATTGGCATCGTTAATGCGCGAAACTGCTGAACATTCAACCGATTCTCACAAAGTGTGAATCTGCATGAAAATTTATATTGTTCGCTTATTCAGTGAGTTAGCCTGCGATTGTCGTTCTCTCCCCACTGGCTGGCCTGAAAGTTGCTCAGGCCGGTGGTGACTTTTACAGACAGGGGAGAGGTCAGAGATGGCAGCACAACACGATAACGAATTAAAACGCGGGTTAAAAAACCGCCACATCCAGTTGATTGCGCTCGGCGGGGCCGTAGGCACCGGGCTGTTTTTGGGCATTGCACAGACGATTCGCATGGCCGGGCCGTCCGTACTATTGGGGTATGCGATTGCCGGGCTGATTGCCTTTTTCATCATGCGCCAGCTCGGCGAAATGGTAGTTGAGGAGCCGGTGGCGGGGTCTTTCAGCCATTTTGCCAATCGCTACTGGGGGCCTTTTGCCGGGTTTATGTCCGGCTGGAATTACTGGGTGCTGTATGTGCTGGTGAGCATGGCGGAACTGACGGCGGTCGGGATTTATATTCAGTACTGGTGGCCGGATGTGCCCACGTGGGTGTCGGCGGCCATTTTCTTTGTGGCGATTAACGCCATCAACCTGACGAACGTCAAAGTGTACGGCGAGATGGAGTTCTGGTTCTCCATTATTAAAGTCGCCGCCATCATCAGTATGATTGTTTTTGGCGGTTATCTGCTGTTTAGCGGCAACGGTGGTCCGGACGCATCGGTGGCGAATCTATGGCAGGATGGCGGATTCTTCCCGAATGGCATCAGTGGTCTGGTCATGGCAATGGCGGTGATCATGTTCTCCTTTGGCGGTCTGGAGCTGGTGGGCATCACCGCGGCAGAGGCCGACGATCCGCAAACAAGCATTCCCAAAGCCACCAATCAGGTCATCTACCGTATTCTGCTGTTTTATGTGGGGTCGCTGGCCGTTTTGCTGTCCCTCTATCCATGGAAAAATGTCGTGGAAGGGGGTAGCCCGTTTGTCCTGATCTTCCATGCGCTGGACAGCAACATCGTCGCTAACGCCCTCAACCTCGTCGTGCTCTCCGCCGCGCTGTCGGTTTATAACAGCTGTGTTTACTGCAATAGCCGCATGCTGTTTGGCCTGGCGCAGCAGGGTAACGCACCACGTTCGCTGCTCAAGGTAAACCGCCGGGGGATCCCGCTGACCGCACTGGGCGTTTCCGCTGTGGCCACGGCGCTGTGTGTATTGATCAACTATGTGATGCCGGGCAAAGCCTTTGAATTGCTGATGGCATTAGTGGTTGCTGCATTGGTGATCAACTGGGCGATGATCTGTATCACCCATCTGAAATTCCGTCTCGCCATGCAGAAAGCCGGGAAAACCACTGCCTTTCAAAGCCTGGGTTATCCGCTGACTAACGTTCTTTGTCTGTTGTTTCTGGCGGCGATCCTGGTGGTGATGTTTATGACGTCGGGGATCCGCATCTCCGTATGTCTGATCCCGGCATGGCTGCTGGTGCTTGGCGCAGGCTATATGTGGAAGAAAAAACGCGCCGCCGTTCTGGTAGCGGAAGTCAATCAGGGCTAAACCATCGCGCCGGAGCAATGCTCCGGCGATGAGACGAAATGGGGTGAGAAGCGTCACCAGCCGTATTTGGAATAACCCTCTATCCACCCTGTGCCCGTGCGTTGGAACATACCTCTCTGATTGCCTTTCCTGAGCAGGATAAAAACCGCAACAGAAAGGCAGTATCTTCCTCTTTTCATTTGTCTCGACCTTGTGTGTACATTAACTGTGTATAAAAACAGTTACTCCGCCATCACAAGAGATGGGCCGTAATTCAAATAATAATGCTGGGGGGATGGTTTATCGCAGATGAGCCTTCTGCATTGTTTTAAAATCATCGCACGATGATCAGAGGAAATTATGGACACTTGCCGGTCATAGATATCTGTTTAATTAATATTTAGCGTCATGTTCGGAACATTAAACCAGAAAAAATAAAAATACTGGCATAGTATAAATGAAACGAGCGAGCGGGCGGCTCCGTTTACGGCCTGTTTTTATTGCTGTATAACGGAATTGCTTAGCATGAAAACTATCGCACCATAATAAGAACGAACGGCAAAACAAAGGTTAAGGTAATGTCAGACGAGAGAATCTCCGAGAAAGTCAAAAACGTGCAGTCATCTGCCATCCGCGAATTATTAAAACACAGCAAAATGGAAGGGGTTATCTCTCTTGGCGGGGGCATTCCTAACCCTGATCTCTTCGATCGCGAAGGGCTCCAGATGGCGATGGATAAAGTGTTATCTGTTTCCTGGAAAGATGCTTTTCAATACGGTCTGAGCGAAGGCAGCCCGGATTTGCGTGAGGCGATCTGCCAGCTTCTGAAACAGCGTCTGATTACCTGCCACCCTGACGACGTCGTGATTACCTCGGGTTCTCAGCAGTCTCTGGATATGCTCGCCCGCGTACTGATTAACCCGGGTGATGTCATTGTTGTGGAAAGACCCACCTACCTGGCCGCATTGCAGGTCTTCCATTTGGCGGAAGCGCAGCTTGCGTCTGTGGGCACAGACGGTGAAGGCATGAAGGTTGATGAGCTGGAAGAGCTGGTTAAAACCACCACCATCAAAGCCGTTTATATTGTGCCGACCTTCGGCAATCCTGGCGGAGTCACACTTTCTGATGAGCGTCGCAAAAAGCTGGTTGAACTGTCCAAACGCTATAACTTTGTCATTATCGAAGATGATCCTTATAGCGAAATTAATTTCACTGACAAACTGTTCAAGCCATTAACCGCATGGGCGAAAGAGATCGATAACAGCGAAAACGTTATTTACACCTCGACGTTCTCTAAAATCCTGGCGCCGGGTGCGCGCGTGGGTTGGGTTGTCGCGCCAGAGTGGATTAAGAAACAGATTGTGACCCTGAAACAGGCCACGGATTTGCATACCAGTTCACTCTCGCAGTCGCTGGCTTATCACTATTTGCAGACGGGGCGCCTGCCAGATCAGTTAAAAATTATCCGTGCCTCTTATAAAGATAAATGTCAGGTGTTATGTGAAGAGATTGAACGCGAGTTAGGCGAGCATTTGACCTTTCACCGTCCGCAGGGTGGGATGTTCCTGTGGGCTAAATTTAAATATCAAAAGAACACCACTGACTGGCTGAAAAAGACGCTGGCAAACGGCGTGGTCTATGTGCCGGGCGAGTTCTTCTATGCGGATAACCCGGATGCGTCGACGTTGCGTATGTCTTACGTGTCAGTGGCAGATGAAAACCTGAGAAAAGCCGTTGCCCGCCTTAAAGCCTCTCTTGAATAAGTTCAGACATAAAAAAACCATGTATCCCACAAGGGATACATGGTGAGTAAAGGGTTTATGTCCATATCCACTGACAAATGATTCATGTGCCTGAGTGCGAATATGTATTAAACCAATCATCTAAATGCTTCGAGAATACTTCTACAACAAGCTGTAAAAGTATTTCTGCATAATGATTTTATTGTGCCTCTGCGTCAAATTCAAATGTTGAATCATATGATTCAAAATCAAAATAAATAACGTTCTGGATGTTTATCCGAATGCCTTCTGGCGAGTGAACATGCAACTTATTCTAAATAAAGACTTATATTGCCGTTAGTTACGCATATCTTTATGTGGTTGTTTAAAGATAAATTCATTGCGCTATTAGTGACTGGGATCGCACATTAATAAATGTAGAATAAATCACTGGAATTATTTATTCATTGTTGATGGTTTATTTAATCTCATCTCAAAGCCACCCTTCGTCTTTACATAAAAGCCACAAACGCATATCAAATTCCAGTTGATGGTACTGAGGTTCCATATGACAACATAATTGATAAAACGCTTTGTTATGTTCTTTCTCTTTCAGGTGTGCCAGTTCGTGCACCACAATCATTCGCAGAAAGGCTTCCGGCGCCTGGCGAAAAACGGTAGCGACGCGGATTTCTGCTTTTGCTTTAAGCTTACCTCCCTGCACGCGCGACACGGCGGTATGCAGCCCTAATGCGTTTTTCAGGACGTGGATTTTGCTGTCATAAGCGACTTTGTTGATTTGTGGTGCGTTACGCAAAAACTGATTTTTAAAATCCTGCGTATAAACATAGAGCGCTTTATCGGTCGTGATGTCGTGTGTATCGGGGTAGCGCTTGCGTAAAACCTCGCCCAGTCGGTTTTGCGTAATCAGTGTTTGTACCTGCGCCAGCAGTGTTTCGGAGTAACCCTGCAAATAAGTGAGTGTTGTCATGTTTAAGGGGTTTACAACTCCGGATAATTAAGCGATAAAACGCGCGAATTCTAGCACCCCGGAGGGTCGATGGGCCAGGTTGAGTTAATTGGACAGTCATTTGCATTAGAGCGTTTCCCACCCAATGCCGAAGAAGCGTCGTTACAGGCGTGGGATGCGGCAGATGAATATCTGCTAAATCAGGTAAATGAGACCGAAGGCACGACGCTCATCTTTAACGATAGCTTCGGCGCGTTGGCCTGTGCCCTGGCGGAATATCGTCCTGTCAGCGTGAATGACTCGTTTATCGCGGAGCAGGCTACCCGCCATAACCTGCGTCTGAACGGGATGGACGATGACGCCGTGACTTTCCTGGATAGCCTGAGCGAACTGCCGGCTGCCCCTGCGCGTGTGCTGATTAAAGTACCCAAACAGCTTGCGCTGCTGGAGCAACAGCTTTGCGCGTTGCGCCGCGTCGTGACCCCGCAAACGCAGATTATCGCCGGTGCCAAAGCGCGTGATATTCATAACTCCACCATGGCGTTGTTTGAAAAATACCTCGGCCCGACCACCACGTCGCTGGCGTGGAAGAAAGCACGCCTGATCTACTGTACCTTTACTGCCCCGGCTGTGGCCGATGCGCCGCAGACCTATGACTGGCAATTAGAGGGAACGGACTGGACCATCCATAACCATGCGAATGTCTTTTCACGCAGCGGGCTGGACATTGGCGCGCGTCTTTTCCTCAAGCATTTGCCGGAAAACGTGGAAGGGGAGATGGTCGATCTCGGCTGTGGTAACGGCGTGATTGGTCTGCAACTGCTGGCGCAGAACCCGCAGGCGCGCGTGCTGTTTACCGACGAATCCCATATGGCCGTGGCCTCCAGCCGCCTGAATGTGGAACGTAACATGCCGGACGCGCTGGCGCGCAGTGAGTTTATGGTCAATAACGGGCTGTCCGGTATTGAGCCGGACCGTTTTGATGTGGTGTTGTGCAACCCGCCGTTCCATCAGCAAAGCGCCATCACCGATCATATCGCCTGGCAGATGTTCCACGATGCGCGCCGCAGCCTGAAATACGGCGGCGAATTAATCGTGGTCGGCAACCGTCATCTTGATTACTTCCGTAAGCTTAAGAAGATTTTTAGTAACTGCAGCAACGTGGCATCTAACGGTAAGTTCGTGGTGCTAAAAGCAGTGAAATTGCGCAAACAGCGCTGATTTTCCCCCGGTGGCGCTGCGCTTACCGGGGCTACAAAAGCGCGCCCGAATACCGGAAAACAACCCCTGGCCCGGATAAGGCGCTTGCGCCGCCATCCGGGTCGTCATAACACATCAAATCGTCAGCGCTAACGTCGTGCCCTGGGCTATCGCCCGACGGGCATCAAGTTCCATTGCCACATCACAGCCGCCAATCAAATGCACCGTTTTTCCCGCTGCTCGTAGCGGCTCCGCCAGCTCGCGTCGCGGCTCCTGACCCGCACAGAGGATCACATTGTCCACCGCCAGCAATTGCGGTTCGTCGCCGATCAATACATGCAGACCCTCATCGTCGATCTTCTGATAACTGACTGACGGGATCATTTTCACCCCGCGCGCCAGCAGGGTAGCCCGGTGGATCCAGCCGGTGGTTTTACCCAGACCTTCACCCGGTTTGCTGGCTTTACGCTGAAGCATCACGATCTTACGCGGGCTTTTCGGCAACTGTGGCCCTTCCGGGCGCAGGCCGCCCACCTGGTTGAGGCTGGTATCGATCCCCCATTCCACGCAAAATTCCGCGATATTCTGGCTGGTGGACTCGCCCGGCTGGCTGAGATACATCGCAGTATCAAAACCAATTCCCCCACAACCGATAATTGCCACCTTCTCGCCGACCGGCACTTTATCGCGTAAAACGTCCAGGTAGCTCAGCACTTTCGGATGGGCGATCCCCTCGATCTCAGGCGTGCGCGGCACAATGCCGCTGGCGAGGATCACCTCGTTAAAGGCGTCCAGCATGGTGGGCTGCACAAACTGATTGAGCCGCAGCGTTACGCCGGTAATGTCGATCATTTTGCGGTAGTAGCGCAGGGTTTCGTAAAACTCCTCTTTGCCGGGGATCTGTTTGGCGATATTGAACTGACCGCCAATCTCGGCGGCCGCATCAAACAGCGTCACGCGATGACCACGCGCAGCGGCGTTGACGGCAAAGGCCAGTCCGGCAGGACCGGCGCCAATCACGGCCAGCGTTTTTGGGCGGGTGGCAGGGGTGAGCGGCATTTTTGTTTCGTGGCAGGCCCGCGGGTTCACCAGGCAAGAGGTCACTTTGCCCACGAAAATCTGATCGAGGCAGGCCTGATTGCAGCCGATGCAGGTGTTGATCTCATCGGCCCGGCCGTTTTGCGCTTTGGAGAGGATCTCTGCATCGGCAAGGAACGGGCGTGCCATGGACACCATATCAGCATCGCCCCGGGAGAGAATATCGTCTGCTACCTGCGGATCGTTAATGCGGTTGGTGGTAACCAGCGGGATGCCGACTTTGCCTTTCAGCTTGCGGGTGACCCAACTGAATGCCGCGCGCGGCACCGGAGTGGCAATGGTCGGGACACGGGCTTCGTGCCAGCCGATACCGGTGTTGATGAGAGTCGCGCCCGCCGCTTCAATGGCCCTCGCCAGTTGGACGGTTTCCGCGAAAATGCCGCCACCTTCTACAAGATCGAGCATCGACAGGCGATAGATAATAATAAACTCCCGGCCAACCCGTTCACGCACCGCCCTGACCACTTCCACGGCGAAGCGCATCCGCCGGGCGTAATCGCCGCCCCATTCGTCTTCCCGCTGGTTGGTACGCGCGGCGAGAAACTCGTTAATCAGATAGCCTTCTGAGCCCATCACTTCGACGCCGTCATAGCCTGCCTGCTGTGCCAGATGCGCGCAGCGGGCGAAGTCGTCAATCAGGGCGAGGATTTCATCGTGGCGTAAAGCGTGCGGGGTAAAACGGTTAATCGGCGCCTGAATGGCGGACGGCGCCACCAGATTCGGCTGATAGCTGTAACGCCCGGTATGCAAAATTTGCAGGGCGATTTTGCCCCCTTCCTGATGCACGGCATCGGTTATCAGGCGGTGATGAGGAAGCTGATTCTCATCATTAAGCACTGCGCCGCCCTGCATCGTTACCCCTGAGAGCGCCGGCGCTACGCCGCCGGTGACAATCAGCGCCACGCCATGACGCGCGCGTTCGGCATAGAAGGCCGCCAGCCTGTCCGCGCCGTCGGGGCGCTCTTCCAGGCCGGTGTGCATTGATCCCATTAAAACGCGGTTCTTTAACGTGGTAAAACCCAGCTCCAGGGGGGCAAACAACGAGGGGTAATGGCTCATATTGCTTCCAGTGTTAATTTTTTGTTATGTGGTCGGATGAGTTGTAATTTAGCCGTTGCGGGGGAAAGTGGAAAACGGGAATGCGATGATTGTGATGGGATTCAAAGATTGGTTTCCCCTCACCCCGGCCCTCTCCCCAAAGGGGCGAGGGGGAAAGGCCGCACGGAGCAGTCCCCCTCTCCCCAAAGGGGCGAGGGGGAAAGGCCGCACGGAGCAGTCCCCTCTCCCCACAGGGGCGAGGGGGGGAAAGGCCGCACGGAGCAGTCCCCTCTCCCCTATGGGGAGAGGGTTAGGGTGAGGGGCGAGTGTCGCGTACCAACCCCGGAGCCTGCCACATGGACGTTGTCAGTCCGCTGTCCACCAGGCCGAGCTGATCGGCATACACGGCCTGCCATTTCTGCATCATCTCGTCATACAGCTCACGGTGCTGCGGGTTCGGCGTGAACTCCCGGCTCCATTTCACCAACCGCTCACCGGTCGCTGCCATATCGTCGTACAGACCTGCCCCGACGCCTGCGGCAATGGCGCAGCCCAGCGCGGTGGCCTCTTTGACTTCCGGCACGCGTACAGGCAGGCCTGTGACGTCGCTTAAAATCTGGCTCCACAGCGCCCCTTTTGAACCGCCGCCCGCAAACACCAGACTGTCGAACTTCACGCCGGAAAAGCGGGAAATCTGTGCCAGGTTACAGGCTGAGACAATGGCGGCATTCTCTTCCAGCGCGCGGAACAACGTTGCTTTATTGCATTTTTCCGGGTCGATGGAGAGGTTAATAAACGACGGCGCCGCGTGGTACCACTGTTTGAAATGCATCGCATCGGAAAAGATCGGCATCACGCCGTGGGAGCCCGCCGGGACGCGAGCAGCCATCTCTTCCAGCAGGCTATACGTGTCCATGCCCATACGCTCGGCAATCAATTTTTCTTCCGCGCAGAAGGCGTCACGGAACCAGCGCATGGTTAAGCCGGTAAAGAAACTGATCGACTCCGCCTGCGCCATGCCAGGGATCACATGCGGGTTCACGCGAATATTCATCTCCGGGTCGGTTCGCACCTGTGGCAAGTTGACCACCTGTTGCCAGAATGTCCCGCCCAGCACCGCCGTCTGCCCGGGGCGGACCACCCCGAGCCCAAGACAACCCAGTTGCACATCGCCGCCGCCCATAATGACAGGGGTGCCCTCGCGCAAGCCGCTTTCCTGCGCCGCCTCTTTGGTCACTTCGCCCAGCACGCTGCCGGTCTCTTTGACCGGCGAGAGAATATCGGCGCGCAGTCCGGCCATATCCAACAGGGACGGCCGCCAGTCACGGGTAAACAGATCGAGCATGCCGGTCGTGCCAGCGTTGGAAGGATCGACCGCCAGCCAGCCGGAAAGGCGCGCCGCCAGCCAGTCGCTGATCATGGTGATCGTGGCCGCGTTGCGATAGATATCCGGGCGATGATGCGCCAGCCACAGCAGGCGTGGCATGGCGCTCAGGGCCAGCGTCTGCCCGGAGACGTCATAGACTTCGGATTCAAACTGATCATTGTGGATCTCTTTGAGTTCGGCGACTTCCCGGCTGGCGCGGGCGTCGACGTTAGCGCAGGCCCAGATGGCGTCACCGTACTGGTCGTACAGCACGATGCCTTCGCGCATGGAACAGCAGGCGATGGATTTGATATTCGCACCGGAAAGACCCGCGCGCTCCAGCGCCTGGCGAATGCACTGGCAGGCCAGTTGCCAGTTGGTCGCGAGATCGAACTCCATGGAGCCCGGCACGTTTTCCACGCTCAGGTGTTTCCATTCCGCCTGGCCGACGGCGACCTGTCTTCCGGTTAAATCGAAGATCACTGCACGTATGCTGCCGGTCCCTGCATCTAACGCTAAAAGGTAACTCATGGGCTTGCCTCGCTGTTATCAGCGCAGCGCGGCAAGCGGCGCGTTATTGCGCCAGTGCCAGAACCGCGCGTGCTGTTGTTTCTTCCGTCACCAGGCCATTGATACGACGACCTTTGAGTGCGGCATAAATCGCGTCTGCCTTTTCCACGCCTCCGGCGGCACCGATGATGGTCGGCAATTGCGCCAGCTCATCCAGGGTGACGCCAAGTAATTCCCGGTGAATCTCCAGCCCTTCGACCCGCTCACCGTTGGCCTGTAAGAAGTAGCCGAGGATGTCGCCCACTGCGCCTTTGCGGGCAAACATCAACTGTTCACCTTCGCTGATATAGCCCGAGCGCAGGATCGTGGCGTCGCGTTTCTGATTTACTGACCCGATACCCACCACGGCAACGTCGGCGGCGGTGGCGGCGAGGATCACGTCCCGTACGCTCGATTCCCGTTTCAGGATCTCCGCCACCTCCGGCGACGAGACGCGCAGTGGCGCGGGGATCATGCTGACGCTACAGGCGGCATCAAGTTGACCAATCCCGGTCATATAGGGGCCGACGCCGCCGGATAACGTCACCAGGCGAATTTGCTGCGAACTGATAAACCCGCTCAGATGCTGCAGACAACTCATCGTGGTTTCGCCAAATCCCACCGCCAGAAGCTGGCCTGGCTCCAGGACCCCCATCAATGACTGTGCGGCGCCAATCCCGAGCCGCACGCTCATTGGCGGGGTATTCAATGCAGGCAGCACACGGGTCAGACGTAAGCCAAACTGCCGTTGCAGCTCCGTTTCCAGCGCCAGGCACCCTTCATAGCGGGAGTTAATCTGTACGCGGATCACCCCGGACTGACGCCCCTTCTCCAGCAGGCGAGAAATTTTGAGGCGCGGTAAACCCAGGCGCTCTCCGATATCGTTCTGCGTCAGGCCGTCGTGGTAGTAACACCAGGCCACACGGGCCACCAGTTCTTCTTCTGCCAGCGCCAGACCTGCAAAGCGTCCTTCTTCTGATATTCTTTTTTCGCTCATATCTGAACTCTTATAAAAATTTAGATCATATGTTCGTGCTTGCCTGGGGTGAAAGTGTGAGCCGCCTGGCAAAACAGATCTTTTGATGTCGCTGTTGGAATAGAGAGATCCAAATACATAAAAGTGTGATCATTGCACGGTTGTAAATATAGTTCACCGTCTACGCTTTTGAACATTATTGAAATAAAAAATCATTTGTTCAATAGCGGGGCTGCAATGAATCCACTGATTGAAGCGCGAGGCATCAATAAACAATTTTCAGGCGTAACGGTCCTGAAAGGTATTGATTTCACGCTATATTCAGGCCAGGTCCATGCGCTGATGGGGGGGAATGGCGCGGGAAAATCAACGCTGATGAAAATTATCGCCGGGGTGGAAACGCCAGACAGCGGTGAACTTTTCGTTTGCGGCAAGGCGTTTGCGCGCCTTAAGCCGAATCAGGCGCATCAGCTTGGTATTTATCTGGTCCCGCAGGAACCGATGCTGTTTCCCAACCTGAGCGTGCGGGAGAATATCCTGTTTCGTCTGCCGCGCAGCGCGCAACACGACGCGCAACTGACAGAGAAACTGCAGCAGCTTAACTGCCAGCTTAACCTGCAGGCGGCCGCCAGTACGCTGGAAGTCGCCGACCAGCAAATGGTGGAGATCTTACGCGGCCTGATGCGCGATGCGAAGATCCTGATCCTTGATGAACCCACCGCCTCTCTTACGCCGGGCGAAACCGATCGCCTGTTTCGCCAGATCCGCGCCCTGCAAGAGCTGGGTGTCGGTATTGTTTTTATCTCCCATAAATTGCCGGAAATCCGTGCTCTGGCAAGCCATGTCTCGGTAATGCGCGACGGAGCGGTGGTGCTGAGCGGCGAAATCGCCAGTCTCGATGACAACGCCCTGATTACCGCCATGACGCCCGCGAGCCGCGAAAAAAACTTAAGCGATACGCAAAAATTGTGGCTGGCGCTGCCGGGTAATCGTCGCACTCAGCCGCAGGATTTCCCCGTACTGCGGGTAGATGCGCTGACGGGGGAAGGGTTTATCGATCTCAGCCTTGAGATCCACGCCGGGGAGATCGTCGGTCTGGCAGGGCTGGTCGGCTCCGGGCGTACTGAATTTGCCGAAACCCTTTACGGCCTGCGCCCGGTGCGTGCCGGACGCATCTGGCTGGAGAATCGTGAAATCAATGGCGATTCTACCCGCGCTCGCCTGGCGCGTGGGCTGGTCTATCTGCCGGAGGACCGCCAGGTCTCGGGGTTGTTCCTGGATGCCCCGGTACGCTGGAACACGGTCGCCCTGAATGAACCCTCGCTCTGGCAGCAGCGCAAACGTGAAGCGGCGGTGGTAGAGCGTTATCACCGGGCGCTGGGCATCAAGCTGAATCATGCGGATCAGATTGTCCGCACCCTTTCCGGCGGGAATCAGCAAAAAGTATTGCTGGCGCGCTGTATGGAGGCTAACCCGCTGTTGCTGATTGTCGATGAGCCGACGCGCGGCGTGGATGTAGCGGCGCGGGCGGATATCTATCAATTGATCAAAAGCGTGGCGGCACAAAACGTGGCGGTGCTGATGATCTCAAGCGATCTGGATGAGTTTCCGGGGCTGGCCGACAGGGTGCTGGTGATGCACCAGGGGCGACTTAGCGGGGAACTGCCGCGTCACGCGGTGAGTGTGGATCGCATGATGACGCTGGCTTTCGGCGGAGGACAGGCATGAAAACGTTACTGAAAAATCGTGAGCTCAGCGCGTTTCTGGCTATCCTGGCGCTGTTTGTGGTGCTGGTGGCGCTGAACCCTTCCTTTTTCAGCCTGCAAACGGTGGGGATGATTTTCGCCAGTAGCCAGATCCTGATGTTGCTGGCGCTCGGCGCAACGCTGGTGATGCTGACCCGCAATATTGATGTGTCGGTGGGCTCTACAGTGGGGCTGTGCGCCATTGCCGTCGGGGTGGCGCTGAACAGCAGCTACAGTCTGCCTGTCGCCATGCTTTTCTCCCTGGCGATTGGCGCCCTGGCCGGCGCCTTTAACGGCCTGCTTGTGGTAGGGCTGAAAATTCCGGCGATTGTGGCAACGCTGGGTACGCTCGGGCTGTATCGCGGGGCGATGCTGCTGTGGACGGGCGGCAAATGGATTGAAGGGTTACCCGCCAGCCTGAAATCCCTCTCTGTGGCGGGGGCGACCGGGGTGTCACCCTTAGGCTGGCTGGTGCTGCTGATGCTCGGCGCAGGAACCTGGATGCTGGCACGCACGGCGTTTGGCCGCGACTTCTATGCGGTGGGGGATAATCTCGCCGCCGCCCGCCAGCTCGGCGTGGCGGTAAACCGCACGCGGATGCTGGCGTTCACCCTGAACGGCGTACTGGCGGCCTGCGCCGGGATTGTCTTTGCCTCGCAGATTGGCTTTGTGCCGAACCAGACCGGCAGCGGGCTGGAGATGAAAGCCATCGCCGCCTGTGTGCTCGGCGGTATTTCGTTGCTCGGCGGGACGGGGACGCTTATTGGTGCTTTCCTGGGGGCCTTTTTCCTCACCCAAATCGACACCGTGCTGGTGCTCTTTAAGCTCCCGGCCTGGTGGAATGACTTTATCGCCGGCCTGGTGTTGCTCGGTGTGCTGGTGCTGGATGGACGTTTACGCCAGGCGCTGGCCCGCCATCAACGGCAACTGAAATACAGCCGCTTTATGCCCGGCAATAAGGGGAGCAAAAACGTGGCTCCCTTTCCCAAACGTAAAAACAAAGAGGTGGCGTAAATGAAGCTCAACTGGGAATTTGCGCTGCTGCTGTTACTGGTGCTGGAGATCCTGCTTTTTGGCGCGCTGAACCCGCGGATGCTGGACGTCAATATGCTGCTGTTCAGCACCAGTGACTTTATCTGCATCGGCATTGTGGCCCTGCCGTTGACGCTGGTGATCATCAGCGGCGGCATCGATATCTCGCTTGGTTCGACCATCGGTCTGTGCGCCATTGCGCTGGGGGTGATGATGCAGGCGGGCTGGCCGATGAGCATCGCCATTGTGCTGACCCTGCTGTTGGGGTTGCTGTGCGGGCTGGTCAACGCAGCGCTGATTCACTACACCGGCATCAGCCCGTTGGTCATCACACTCGGCACGCTGTACCTCTATGGCGGCGGCGCGCTGTTGCTTTCTGGCATGGCAGGCGCGACGGGTTATGAAGGCATCAGCGGTTTCCCGGATAGCTTTACCGCCTTTGCCAATCTCACTTTGCTGGGGCTACCCGTACCGCTGGTGCTGTTTGCGCTGATCACCCTGTTTTTCTGGCTGATTACGCACCGGGCGCGTTTTGGCCGCCATCTCTTTCTCCTGGGGCAGAACCCGCGCGCAGCACGGTATGCAGCGCTGTCGGTGAACGGAATGCCTTACGCCCTTTACGGGCTGGTCGGGGTGGCATCAGCCATTGCCGCCGTGGTGCTGGTCTCTTATTACGGTTCAGCGCGTTCTGATTTGGGGCGCGATTTGCTGATGCCTGCGCTTACCGCCGCAGTACTGGGCGGCGCCAATATTTATGGCGGTTCAGGTTCGGTGTTGGGTACTGCACTGGCAGCGTTGCTGGTGGGGTATTTACAGCAGGGGTTACAGATGGTCGGCATCCCCAACCAGGTGTCGAGCGCGTTGTCAGGGGCGCTGTTGGTGGTGGTGGTGATGGGGCGTTCGCTGAGTCTGCACCGGGAATGGGTGCGTATGACCTGGCGTCGGGTTCTCTCGCGTTAATCTTTTGGAGCATGAGATGAAGACAAAACTGATAGTGCAACTGAGCGCGCTGGCGCTGGTGGGTAGCGTCATGGCCGCACAGGCGGCTGACCGTATCGCTTTTATTCCCAAACTGGTTGGGGTGGGCTTCTTTACCAGCGGCGGCAACGGCGCGAAAGAGGCGGGCAAAGACCTGGGGGTGGAGGTGACCTATGACGGTCCGACCGAACCGAGCGTGTCAGGCCAGGTTCAGCTCATCAATAACTTCGTCAACCAGGGCTATAAGGCCATTATTGTCTCCGCCGTTTCGCCGGACGGGTTATGCCCGGCGCTGAAACGCGCGATGCAGCGCGGTGTGAAAGTGCTGACCTGGGATTCTGATACCAAGCCTGAGTGTCGCAGCATCTACATCAATCAGGGGACGCCGGAGCAACTGGGTGGCCTGTTGGTGGATATGGCGGGCAAGCAGGTGACCAAACCGAATGCCAAAGTGGCGTTCTTCTATTCCAGCCCCACCGTCACTGACCAGAACCAGTGGGTGAAAGAGGCGAAAGCCAAAATCGAGAAAGATCATCCCCAGTGGCAAATCGTCACCACTCAGTTTGGCTATAACGATGCGACCAAATCCCTGCAAACCGCCGAAGGGATTTTAAAAGCGTACCCGGATCTGGACGCGATCATCGCACCGGATGCCAATGCCCTACCAGCGGCAGCGCAGGCGGCGGAGAACCTGAAACGGGAAGGGGTGGCGATTGTCGGCTTTAGTACGCCGAACGTCATGCGCCCGTATGTGGAGCGTGGCACGGTGAAAGCCTTTGGCCTGTGGGATGTGGTGCAACAAGGGAAAATTTCGGTGAATGTCGCCGAACATCTGCTGAAAAAAGGCGATCTTAATATTGGCGACAGCGTCGACGTGAAAGATATCGGCACGCTTAAAGTCGAGCCAAACAGCGTGCAGGGTTATCAGTATGAAGCGAAAGGCAACGGGATCGTGCTGCTGCCGGAACGCGTGGTGTTCACCAAAGAGAACATTGGTAAATACGACTTCTGACGGGAGGAAACGATGGCGGATTTAGATGACATTAAAGATGGCAAAGATTTTGGCCTCGACCGGCCGCAAAAAAATGTGCCGTTTACGCTCAAAGGTTGTGGGGCGCTGGACTGGGGAATGCAGTCGCGGCTCTCACGGATTTTTAACCCGAAAAGCAACCGCACGGTGATGCTGGCGTTTGACCACGGCTACTTTCAGGGGCCGACCACCGGGCTTGAGCGCATTGATTTATCCATTGCGCCGTTGTTTGGCGAAACGGATGTGCTGATGTGTACCCGTGGGGTGCTGCGAAGCCAGGTGCCGCCCGCCACGAATAAACCGGTGGTGCTGAGAGCGTCAGGTGGTAATTCCATTCTGACCGAGCTGTCGAACGAGTGCGTGGCGGTAGCGATGGAGGATGCCCTGCGCCTCAATGTCTGTGCGGTGGCGGCCCAGGTCTATATCGGCAGCGAGCATGAACATCAGTCGATCAATAACATCATTAAACTGGTGGATGCCGGGAACCGATACGGTGTACCTACGCTTGCGGTCACCGGCGTCGGTAAAGAGATGGCGCGGGATGCGCGCTATTTTTCACTGGCCAGCCGTATTGCCGCCGAGATGGGGGCGCAGTTCGTCAAAACCTACTTTGTCGAAGAGGGGTTTGAGAAAGTGACCGCCAGTTGCCCGGTGCCGATTGTGATTGCCGGTGGTAAGAAATTGCCTGAACTGGAGGCATTAGAGATGTGTTTTCGCGCCATCGACCAGGGGGCGTCCGGCGTGGACATGGGGCGCAATATTTTCCAGTCCAGCGCACCGCTCGCTATGCTCAAAGCGGTAAAAAAAGTGGTACACGAGAATATGAGCGCCCGTGAGGCGTATCAGTTCTGGCAGGAAGAGAAACAGGGAGAGCAACAATGAATGTGACGCTGGTGGAGATTAACATCAAGCCGGACAAGATTGATGAGTTTCTTGAGGTATTTCGCGCCAATCACGAGGGGGCAGTGAAGGAGCCGGGAAATCTGCGTTTTGATGTGTTGCAGGATCCGAAAGTGAAGACGCGGTTTTTTATCTACGAAGCTTATAAGGACGAGGCCGCCGTGCTGGCACACAAAAAGACGCCACATTACCTGGCCTGCGTGGAGAAACTGGAGGATCTGATGTCGGAGCCGCGTAAAAAACGGACGTTTGTGGGGCTAATGCCGGAGTAGCGGTTTGGGGTGGTGCGCATTGTTCCCCTTCAACCCAAAGGGCTGAGGGGGGAATATGTGACGTGAGGAGATTGTTCCGTTCACCTTAAATTCGCTGGATCTCTGCATTTTCATCACCCGTGAACGTGCAAGGGAGGCTCGCCGCCGCCTCCCTTGCAACCCAGGCTCCCGGCAAGGAAAATCGCCGCTGGCGCGGTCCATGATGCTTATGTCGTCTGACTGTCGGGTCGGGGACCCGCCTGCGTCCTTGCAGGCTATCCCCTCCGCCCGCGTCCCTGCGGGCGGCCCCGGTCAGCCGTCAACGCCTCATCTATTTTCAGCCGGACCAGAAAACCCTCGCTGCCAGAAAGTGCATTAAATATGAAACGCCCCTGCTGCTTCCTGAAAGAAACCCTACAGCCATTCCTTTTTTCATTTTGTTCCGGACTTTCAGCGAGGGGTGTGTCCCCGCTGAAATCGGCGAGCCGGAGGCCGGAAGACAAGGGCTGGCCGCCAGGGAGGGCGGGCAGAGGTTTGTCGAGCCAGGACGGCGAGTCAAACCGACCGCAGGCTGAGGGTCGGGAGGTGAGCGCAGTGCGAAGCACCGATTTCCGTGCGGGGCCGCGGGGATGGCTAAGGGGGCGGCGGCAAGCCCCCTTAGCACGTTCACGAGTGACGGATTCGGCATGTTCAGCAGGACTGGAGGTGAACGGAACAAGCCTCGCTGCCGCCTGTTTCCCCTCACCCTAACCCTCTCCCCAGAGGGGCGAGGGAATTGATCGAGCGGGCTGGGGTAGCTTTTACCCCTCTCCCTTGAGAGGCGAGGGAATCGAGCAAGCGGGCTGGGGCAGCTTTTCCCCTCTCCCTTGAGGGGCGAAGGAATCGAGCGAGCGGGCTGGGGCTGCTTTTCACCCTCTCCCTGGAGGGGCGAAGGAATCGAGCAAGCGGGCTGGGGCAGCTTTTCCCCTCTCCCCAGAGGGGCGAGGGAATCGAGCGAGCGGGCTGGGGCTGCTTTTTACCCTCTCCCTGGAGGGAGAGGGCAAGGGTGAGGGGGAGAAGGCGGCACAGTCTGCTTTTACGCTTCTTCCACCGCCACGCGCATCGCTGCCAGCGCGGTGCGAGCGGCTGTGAGCACCTGTTCGCACTGCTCAATTGTCAGCGTAAGCGGTGGTTCGATACGAATGGTTTTCGAATTATTGAGTGTCCCGGCAACCAGTACACGCTGGCGGAACATTTCGCTCGCAAACGTGTAGCCGATTTCGTTATCCACAAACTCAATAGCCATCAGCATCCCTCTGCCGCGCGCATCCTGTACCAGATCCGGGTATTCCCGCGCCAGCAGGCGGAAGCCGTCCAGCAGCATGTCACCTTTCTGCTCAGCCTGTGCCGGGAGGTTCTCTTCCAGCAGCACATTGATGGTTGCCAGCGCGGCCGCACAGGCCAGCGGGTTACCGCCAAATGTGGTGGTATGCAGGAAAGGATTATCAAACAGGACAGAGAAGACCTCTTCGGTAGCGATCGTAGCACCGATCGGCATCACGCCGCCGCCGAGGGCTTTCGCCAGACACAAAATGTCCGGCTGGACGTTCTCATGTTCGCAGGCGAACATTTTGCCCGTACGCCCCATCCCGGTCTGCACTTCATCAAAGATAAGCAGCGCGCCAAATTCATCACATAGCTTACGCACGGCTGGCAGATAGCCCAGCGGTGGCAGGATCACGCCGCCTTCACCCTGAATAGGCTCAAGGATCACCGCCGCGACATCATCGCCTGTTTTATGACATTCGCTAAGCAGGGTACGCATGGCCTCGATATCGCCAAACGGCACATGACGGAAGCCCGGCAGTAACGGCATAAACGGCTTACGGAAGGTCGATTTCGCCGTCGCAGATAACGCCCCCAGGGATTTACCGTGGAACGCGCCGCTGGTAGCGACAAAAGTGAATTTGCCACGTGGCGACTGATACGCTTTGGCGAGCTTTAACGCCGCTTCGACGGATTCCGTGCCGCTGTTGCTAAAGAAGCTGTATTTGAGTTTGCCTGGGGCTAATGCCGCCAGTGTTTTTGCCAGCATCGCCCGCAGTGGGTCGAGAAGCTCCTGGCTATGCAGAGGTTGTTTTGCGAGTTGATTCTGTACGGCGGAAACCACTACTGGATTACGGTGCCCCACATTGAAGATACCAAACCCACCCAGACAATCTAAAAACTCCTGTCCCTGGGTGTCGACAAGCGTATTCAGACTTCCCGCTTGCCATTCTACGGCTCCGTAATCCCCGCCGGCAGTAACAGATTTTCGATACTCTAAAAACCCCGGATTTACATGCTCTTTAAAGTATTCCCGTACCTCTCGGTTAAGTTCTTTCATCTCCTCATGATCAAGCTTTCGTTTCTCTATGAGGTTCAGTGCGTGTGCGCTGCAGGCCAGAGCCGATGCGCTGGAAGGTAATCTGTTCAAAATATGCTCCCGGGGCTCGCGTATCACATGATACTGATTTAAGTATTGCAGGGATTGCGCCACATCGAAGCCGCAAACGAAAATCGGGATAAACGCCAGGGAAAAACGCAGTTCTACGAGATTAGATCCCGGAACTTACCCTTTGTTACGTTCTGAAATAGAGGAAAAGAAAACAGGCGTTGAGCATTATTTATGCAAAATGCACCGTGGTGGTGCGCTTATTGCCTCATTTTTGCGCAGTGATAAATCAGGAATTCTTGGTAGTTTCAGTTGGTTACTATATAAATCAGCAACTTAAAAACATACAAATAGTGCGGTTTAATCGCAAATTGCGATCTAAATCAAATTTAACAACTAAAGATAAATTCATTATCGCCGAAATAACATTCGATAAAATTTTTAACAGTCGAATAACTTGCAAAGGATGCTAATCATGTCTGCTCCGCCGTTTGTCACGCAACGGGAATATCCCCTTGACGCTGACACCACTCTGATGTCGACCACCGATTTGCAAAGCTATATCACCCACGCTAATGACACCTTCTCGCAGGTAAGCGGCTTTGATCTGGACGAGCTGATCGGCCAGCCGCACAACCTGGTACGCCACCCGGATATGCCGAAAACCGGGTTGCGGCGAGGGCAGCAAGCAAAGCAATTTCCACTGTAGCAAAAGATACTCGTGTACCTCGCAAACTGGTGAAACAGCGCGTGCGGATCAAAAACGCGACGGCGGCAAACCCAAAGGCCCGTATTCAGGTCAATCGCGGCAATCTCCCTGCTATCAAGCTTGGCGTGGCCAGTGTGCGTATGTCCCGGCGTAAGCGGGACGTCAAAGGCGCAAATAGCGTGCTTCAAATCGGGCCTTTCCGCTTTCCTGGTGCTTTCATTCAGCAGCTTAAGAATGGTCGCTGGCACGTGCTACGCAGAACCGCAAAGAGCCGTTACCCTGTAGAGGTAGTGAGTATTCCCCTGGCTACGCCGCTCACTACAGCTTTTCGTGATCAGCTTTCCCGGCAGATGGAACAGAACATGCCGCGGGAGATGAGGGAAGCCCTGAAAAGGCAACTGGCAGTAGAAATCAAACGCATGCGTTGATAAGGGTAGGGATATGCTCAAACGGCAGATTGCAGAAACAGTTCTTATCGAAATGGCGCGTCAGCAGGGCTATGCATTGAACGGACAGGAGCAATTAATCATCCGTACTCGCCTTAACAGCGCTCTGTCTGCTAAAGAACGGTACCGCCAGCGAATGACCGCACCCGAATACCACTGGCGCAAGCCACCACCCCGCCGATAAGCCATTCTCTGGGGGCATAGTGCCCCCGTAGATAGCTCCCCCCCCCATCTTTGGGGAGATGTCGCTACCGTCACCCGGATATTGGGTATCGCACCCCGGCGCAATTTTGCGCCGCCCGTTTTGGCGTGCTCAAATAACCGTGTTGCTAATTTGCAACTCACTGCGCCAGTGGCGCACACCCCCTGTACAGCACGTCAATAATCCGTTATCAGCGTATTTTTTTTAGATGAGAAGGACCAAACGATCTCATACCTGAGATTACTTCCTCATCGGACCCCCACGGGACCCCCAAAAAGAAAGGACTTACGCTATTAACGTAAGTCCTTGAATTTGGTGGCCCCTGCTGGGTTTGAACCAGCGACCAAGCGATTATGAGTCGCCTGCTCTAACCACTGAGCTAAGGGGCCGTGGCGGGGAATTATAAAGTAACTTGTCCAGGCAATCCAGCATCAACATTTCATCTGCCTGTTTTATAAACAACGCATTTTCAATCCTTTATACTTAAGTCTCACATCCAGCATCAGGGGAAAGAGATGATCCACGACATTCTCGCACCAGCATTACCCGTCGTTTTCTGCAGCATTAATCCGGGCAAGTCTTCTGCACATACTGGTTTCCTCTTTGCACATCCGGGAAACCGGTTCTGGAAAGTCATTCACCAGGCGGGCTTTACTGACCGGTTATTGCGTCCTGATGAAGAGCGCCATTTATTAGCACTGCCATTTTAGGCAAAAACGTCTTTTGGCAAACATTTAGTATGTTCGGGCTCTGTGAGGGAGACAAAATTTCACCATTGAAGCGACGTAAGTCAGGGGGACTTCCAAGCCCTCGGCGGGATGGGCAGAGCAACCTCTGAGAAGTTCGTGAAAATGTAGAGTGGGCTGGATGGCGTGCTAATGATGAGGTGCTATAGCGTGAATTTTGTCGTAAAACATCACTGGTATTAATGAATAAAGATTGTTCTGGATAATCCAGAGAAAGAGAAATACGGGCGCTAATCGTTGAATAAATCGGCTAATTGTCTTTGAAAATAGGATGTTAACAGTGTTTGTCTTCTAGCCTGAGCACTACCTGTTTTTGGAGTATAAATGCTTCCACATTGAAAAAAAAAGGAAGGAATGATACAAAGTATTTCGCATATAAATAATACAAACAGCACTAATACAGGGTGGACCTGCATTCAAGTCTAACAACACAAAACGTATCTAATCGGCTGATATAGTGTTGTTTTAAATGATGGGGTAACAAGATAATTCTAGCCATAGAGTTTATAAATTAATATCTTCACATTGATAGATTTTAACTTGTAGGATTTGTCTTGATAGACCGCTACATTTATAGCCGATTTGGAGTTTCAGGAAGTTTGCATCAGGAAGATACCCATAATATTTACATTTTTCTTCTTTACCTTCCTACAAACAAATTCAAACCCGAAAGGCGATTTGTCGCCCGCTAAAACTATTAGCAAGCTAATTGTATGGCTTGTCTCATATGGTACGCCCGAGCATTCTGGTAGCTAGAGCCAGGGGCGGTAGCGTGCCTCATGACATCAAGGTGACATCACCAATGGCCAGAAGTGGTTTAGAAGTACAGCAAGCGGCTGTGAAAGCCCTGTTCCTGCGTGAGATTAAGACTCGCTTTGGCAAGTACCGTTTGGGGTACCTGTGGGCGATACTGGAGCCAGCAGCGCATTTGTTGATTTTATTGACGATTTTTGGATTTATTATGCATCGTACAATGCCTGATATTTCTTATCCTGTTTTTCTGCTAAATGGTATAATCCCGTATTTCCTTTTTAGTAATATTGCAACTCGGTCTGTTGGTGCTATTGAGGCAAATCAGGGTTTATTTAATTACAGACCTGTTAAACCAATCGATACCATTATTGCCCGCGCTATACTTGAAACGTTAATTTGCGTTGTTGTATATATTTTGTTAATGACTGGTGTAGGGTTGGCAGGAGAAAACTTTAGTATTAACGGGTTTATTACACTGGTTGTATGTTGGTTGTTACTCGTTATTCTGTCATGTGGAATTGGTTTGATTTTTATGGTCTTAGGTAAAATTTTTCCGGAGACGGAAAAGTTTTTGCCCATTATGATAAAACCTTTGTATTTTATTTCTTGCATTATGTTTCCTCTTCACTCGATTCCTAAAGACTATTGGCCATATTTACTTTGGAACCCCCTTGTTCATGCTGTTGAATTAAGTCGGGAAGCAGTTTTTCAGGGGTATGAGAGTAAAGGCGTGAGCCTAAATTACTTAGCGATGATTACTCTTATCGTTTTTTTTATTGGCTTAGCTTTATACCGCAATCGTGAGGAGGCAATGCTAACTTCATGATAAAAATAAATAACATTACTAAGTCCTATCGTACGCCTCAAGGGCGGCACTATGTATTCAAAAATCTCAATGTTGAATTACCCTCCGGAAAAAGTGTTGCACTGATTGGCCGCAATGGGGCAGGAAAATCAACTTTGCTAAGAATGATAGGCGGAATTGATAGGCCCGATAGTGGCAGTATCACAACAGATAAAACTATCTCGTGGCCAGTGGGGTTAGCCGGTGGCTTTCAAGGGAGTCTTACTGGGCGGGAGAATGTTAAGTTTGTTGCCAGGCTTTATGCAAACAGAAATGAGATTAAAGAAAAAGTTGCCTTCGTCGAGGAGTTTGCTGAGCTGGGAAAATATTTTGATATGCCGATAAAAACCTACTCCTCGGGTATGAAATCAAGGTTAGGTTTTGGGTTGAGCATGGCATTTAAATTTGATTATTATTTAGTGGACGAAATTACTGCAGTTGGGGATGCTAAATTCAAGAAAAAATGTGAGGATCTATTTAACGCACGGCATGAAGAATCAAATTTCCTTATGGTCTCACACAATCTTAGTTCTTTGGAAAAATATTGTGACTATGCCCTTTTTGTTGGTAGGGGGAACATCGTGAGGTGTTTTGAATCGGTAACGGAAGCAATTAAATGTTATAAGTCAGATGAATGCCTTTAGTTAAATTGGTATGTATGTAGACATTAGATCCTTCTCTACCTATGCAATTTGTATATAGTATGTTTCTTTAACTACTGAATACTGATTTGCGTATGGGTGTTATTTATTCAATGTTTTTATCAGTATTAACGGTGTTCTTATAACAATCTGGGGTTTATGATAATGGAGTATTTCATATGCTTCGTTTTAGATATAAATATTATCATATAATAACTGTCTGAGCCGAATCATTGTTTTATACTTTTGCAAATATACCAAAACCTTCCTTTCTGAGCCACCAAATATTTTATACTGCTATCGCTAATATTTATATTTCATTTACGCGTAAAAAATTATAAGAGTCAATAAGATGACTCTTTCACCTTAAACAGAATACAGCATTGCTACACGTTGATTTAGGAGCCTCAGTGAATCGTATACTTATTGTGGGACACCCAAATTCGGGTTATCAGGAAGTGGAAAACATTTTGCAAGAAAGAGGAATGGCATCTCCACAACCTTCCCGACGTGAAGCATTATCTCCACAGGATATCACCGCAACTTTATGTAAAATTCATCAGGTGCCTGATATTTTGAGCATAACGTTAGAAGATGAAATCAAACCTATGCGGGTTGCTCCTGTTTGGCACGGGATGGCTTTAGATTTGATGCTGGGTAATTTGGAACAGAAGTTATGGGGCTGGTCGGATCCCCAGTCAATTTATTCTTTAGAATATTGGCGCCAACTAGATGATGGGCTGACTTTCGTTCTCGTATACGATGAGCCTAAACAAGCGCTTTTCAACGCGACAGTGAAAAGAAATACTCTCTCCAGTACAACTATTGAACATCATATTAATAATTGGAAAGCGTACAATGGGGCTCTTTTAGCATTTTTCCTGCGAAACCGAAATCGTTGCGTTTTGGTTAATGCTCAGCAGGTAAAACGAAACGCAGATGCGTGTTTGCAACAGCTTCAACCTTTATTAACTGCGCAGTTATTATCAACTTCTGGGAGTGACATTGAAGACGTTGGTGATGTCGTTGCAGATAGTGAAAATTCATATTTAGCATTAAGCAATAATCCAAATTTTTCATTACAAAACTTGACAGAACTCACTAGCCTGGCTGGTTTAGATACTAAAGAAACTCAACAAATTCTGGAGGGAAATGATGTTGAGAATTACTTATTAGAACAATTGCTTTCTGATTATCCGGCATGTCAGCACCTCTATGCAGAATTACAGTCTGTGGCCAATCTCCCTATGCAGGAAGAATTTAATGAAGCATTGAATCCTGGCAAGGTCCTGGAAAAAATGATTCAACAGCGCCAGATGAATGCTGAGTTGGCCTCGGGTCTGCATCAAGCCTATTTATGTATTAACGAAACGTTGGGACTCTCTATAACTAAGCAGTTGAATGAAGGTGAATTGATGTTATCGCAATTACACCAGGTTCAAGAGGAGCTTGAGAGTCAGTATCTTCAAAGACAGGAGTTAGAGAGCCTTAATATTCAACAATTATCAGAGGCCAAAGCTTTCAACGCAACACAGCGTAAAAAAATTGATGAGCAGGGAAAAAAAATTGATAAACTTCAACAAGAGAATAAGCAACTTCTGACACAAGTACATCAGGTGCAGGAAGAATTAGAACGTTTTTTCCTTGAAAACCAGAAACTCAAAAAGCAGCAAGCCCCAGTATATTATGGTGCTGCTGAGCGCATCAAACAGGAGCTTGGTTACCGGTTAGGCGCCATTATGATAAAACGCTCCCGCTCTTTGACTGGCTGGTTAGGAATGCCTCAAGCGTTAGCTACAGAGCGTAAAGCATGGCATCAGCAAAACACTACTCAGCCAGAGAATAATCTCCCTCCAATATCTGTTTACCGCGATGCCCATGAGGCTGAACGTGTAAAAAATCATCTTTCATATCGACTTGGACAAGATCTTATTTCCAGTGAAGGTTCGCTTTTCAGATGGATAAAGTTGCCATTTGCCTTGTATCGTTCAGTGCGGCAATACAGACATCAACGTAGGGGATAATTAATGAAAAGCCTAAACTTAGAAAATCAATTTCCGGCCTCTACGTGGTTAGATGTACTTAATACCGAATATCCTGTCACTGGTGCCATTGTTATTGGTGCCGGTACTGGTCAAGGCCCATGGGTCGAATGGCTTGCTCAACGAGAAATTCGGCCAATTTGGTTGTGGGAAGGTGAAGAGAAACAATTTCAACATTTACAGAAAAACGTTTCTTTAAATAATGGATGGCATCTCCATAAAGGGATTGTTGTCTCAGATGATGAAGTATCTTCTCATTTTTACCAGGCCAGTAACCCATGGGAGAGTGGGTTACTGGAGCCCACTCAACTTAAGTCAGTGTGGCCAAATCTGTATAGTACCTACACTGAGCCAGTGAACGATGGTGTTACGCTTAAAGACCTTTTTCAGGCAAGTAGCTCTGCTGTTAACTGGTTAGTGATAGATTGTTTGCCAGCAGCACTGTTGCTTAAAAATGCTAAGAATGAAATTGATCAGTTAGACATGGCAGTTGTACGAGTACTGCTCCAGGATGAACCCGTGTCTGCAAGTGTTGCTCAGGTCGATTTAATTATGCAAGGAGCTGGTATGCGACGCCTGCAGCTCCTACCAGAGCGTCATCCGAGCCTGGCATATGCGATTTATGTCAGAGATCACGCTGGTAAACGTTCTGCGCAGGATCACGAAATTAAACAGCTTAATCTTCAGTTACTTCATACAAAAAATGAGATGAAGTCACTGACTGAGGAGTATGCATTAAAACTAGCTAGCATTAAGTCTCAGATCCAGCAACAAGAAATCCAACAACTGAAAGAAGAGTGTGCGAAGCAGACTCTGACGTTGTCGAAAATAGAAACATTGAATGAGACCGCTCGAAATAAACAGCAATCGAGTATTGAGCAGATCATCGCGTCACTTGAAAAACTAAACCATCAAAATGATATTAATGATTTGATATCAAAAATTATTTCTGAGCAAGAGAAACAATATCAATTAGTAGAGAAAGTACAAGCTGCAATAGGTGAGCAATCTCGACAACAAGAACAACGTCATAAAGAATGGCCGAACGTTTTGAAAAGAGAACTTATTAATAGACTCGGAAATACTGTTCGGCAAATAGAATCTTTTATCACTATTCAAAGTTATTTGACAACGGGTGAAGGGATTGCGGGTTTTCACGGATGGCCGATAAGTGCCGACATTGGATTGTTCCTTTTGGAAAAAATAAAAGAGCAGCAATATGATGCTATTATTGAGTTTGGTAGCGGCACTTCAACGCTTTTGATGGCTAAAGCGTTGAAGGCGCTAAATATAAATAATAGTAATGATTCTAAGCGTATTATTACATTTGAACACCACGAAGACTATTTTTTGAGAACACAGAGACAGTTATCTATTCACAACGTCGATAATTTAGTCGAGCTCTGCCTGACGCCAATTAAAGAATGGAGTGATACTACAGGCGATTATTTCTATTACGACTGCGCTGCTAATATTAAACAGCTAGCACAAGTATTGCATGGTGAAAAGAAAAAAATCCTTGTCTTAGTTGACGGGCCTCCGGGTGATACTTGTGCACACGCTCGATATCCAGTTGCAACATTCTTGATTGATCTTACTAAGCAGCATGAGATTCATTGGGTTTTAGATGATGCATACAGACCTGAGGAAATGGAATCAGCTAAATTATGGATAGACCTTTGGAACCAGAACGGCATTTCTTTTGTCGACGAATTTATTAAAAATGAAAAAGGAATGTTTTATTTAATTACAAACAGTTAATAGTCTTAATAGTATATCGCAATTATCAGAATTTACGAAGGAAGAAAAGTGAGTTTATCTAACGGGAATAAGTATTTTAAAAACGGCAATTACAAGTTGGCTTTGCTTGAATATAATAAAATACCTCATGACAGCCCTCTTTACGCACACGCCAAATTTAATATTGAACGAATCGAAAAACTTGGTGTTACTTTTGATAATTTGGCTGAAAAAAAATCGCTTAAAGATAATAAGCAACCATTACTCTCAATAGTTATGCCTGTTTTTAATGTTGGCCCTTATTTAGATGCTAGCATTCTTTCTGTGTTATCTCAGACGATGGACGATTTTGAGTTAATCATAGTTAACGATGCCTCGACCGATAATGGTAAAAATATTATTGAGATGTATCAAGGCGTTGACCAACGAATTAAGTTTATTGACTTGAATTTCAATACGCTCGGTGGAGCTGGGATCCCAAGTAATATTGGTATTGATGCAGCTAAAGGCAAATACATTGGATTTGTTGACAGTGATGACTGGGTTGTTAATGATGCTTTTGAAAAATTAGTTTCAGCAGCAGAGAAACTAAATGCTGAATTAGTTATTGGTGATTTTAAAACCTTCGACGAAAATAACCGAGTTGTTAGCCCTTCATATGATAAAAGTAAATGGGCTAATATACCGTTAGATGAGATAACGTCGGGTTCATCCTGTCCTGAACTTTTTAAAATGTCCCCGGTTCCATGGCGAAAACTGTATCTCACTAGTTTTATCCGTGGTAAAAATATTAGATATCCTGAAGGCGATTATTTTTACGAAGATAATCCGTTACACTGGTTCGTTCTATCAGAAGCTGAACGTGTAGTTGTTATAGATCATGTAATTAGCTACCATCGAATGGCCAGGGAAGGACAAACTATGGGTTCTTCCTCCTACAAACTAGCAGCAATTTCGTCTCACCTTAATACTACTGCAAACTTTTTAATGCAGAAGACTATCAAAACGCAATCGGTTTTCGACGAGTTCTATGATTATTGTTATAGGACGGGTTGGATTGCCGATAATCAACCGGATTTGATGACGAAAAATATTATCAAGCGTAGGCTTTATGATATTTACTGCAAAACAAGTAACGTGCTATCTCCGGTTAATCTTAGAAGTAATTTTACCAAAAGATTTAATGAATACAATCAATGTTATCCACACCTTGATTTAACTATCGTAATACCTGTTTATAACTGCGAAGATCTTATTGCGGATAGCATCAATTCGGTGTTAAAAATCACAGGATTAAGTTTCGATATTCTCATCATTGATGATGGTTCTAGCGATAAGACGGCAGAAATTTGCCAGAGTTATGCTAAAAAACACAATAATATCCAATTCTATAAACAGGGAAACAAAGGTGCGGGACGTGCACGTAACTCTGTTATCCCTCTTTGTACTGGCCGTTACACATTCTTCCTTGATGCCGATGATGTTATTGATGCGAGTGCATTAGAAGCCGCAGTGAAAAAAGCTACGGCTAAGAATGCAGATTTATTCTTTATGCGATACCGTATCGAGTTCTTTGAAGAAAACTCATCACGTGGCATGTTCAATGCTGATGCTAAACTATGGGATTCATTCTCACAAAGTGATAGCGGAGCGTCGCTCAAAAGCCGGGTTGCGGCTTTGATAAATTACCCATGGAATAGGATAGTTAAAACAGATTTGCTGCATGATGAAAACATATTTTTTGGCCCAACAGTTGTTCATAATGATATCCCATATCATTGGCATAGTATTATTGCGGCAAAAAATATTTCCTATAGCGACCAGGAAGTCTGTACTCATAGAAAATTCTCAAAACGTGACCAAATTACAAATATTTCTGATAGTCGGCGTCTCATGGTGTTTGAAGCTCTTCGTTATACACAAGAAAGGATTATGCAGTATCCTGAGTTCTCTGAAATTAAAATGCAGTGGGAGGAATTTAGTACAGGATTAATTGAGTGGGCTAAGGATAAAATTCCTGATGAACACCAAGAAGTGTTTTTAAAATATAAAAAAGAATTTTTAGCTAATCTTTCAAAGTAAGTAAGAAAAGGAACATTTTGATGTACAATTATTTGATTGTCGGTGCAGGTTTATTCGGTAGTACTTTCGCGCGGTTGGCTACTGATGCGGGAAAAAAATGTCTTATTATTGATAAGCGCGCCCATATAGCGGGTAACTGCTATACTGAAAACACTAATGGCATTCATAAACATGTATTTGGTCCACATATTTTTCATTGCAATGATGAAAATATATGGCAGTTTGTTAATCGTTTTGCTCAGTTTAATAACTTTGTAAATCGCCCTATCGCTATTAACAACGGAAAAGCATTTTCTTTGCCATTTAGCATGTACACATTTAATGCAATGTGGGGGGTAACTACTCCGGAAGAAGCTATTGAAAAAATAGAATCCCAACGATTGAAATTAGATAGGGAGCCGTTGAATCTTGAAGAACAGGCCCTTACGTTGGTCGGTGAGGATATTTATAATACGCTGATACGTGACTATACAAAAAAACAATGGCAAAAAGATCCTAAAGAATTGCCTCCAACAATAATCAAACGCTTGCCTGTAAGAATGTCATGGGACAATAATTACTTTTATGATAAGTATCAGGGTATTCCGATCGGCGGTTATACGGCTATGTTCGAAAATATGCTGGAAGGTATAGAGGTGAAGACTAATGTTGATTATTTTGCAGATAAAGAATATTGGGACTCTTTAGCTGAGAAAGTTGTGTTTACCGGAAAGATTGACGAATACTATGGTTTCCAACATGGTGAACTCGAATACCGTTCGTTAAGATTTGAAACAGAAACTATACAACGTGATAACTATCAAGGTAATGCTGTTGTTAACTACAACTCTGCTGATGTACCCTGGACAAGAATAATTGAGCACAAACATTTCGATCAAAATAGCGCAGATCAAAATGTGACTATAGTTACTAAAGAAATTCCTGATACCTGGTCAAGAGAAAAAACACCTTATTACCCTATTGGTGATGAAGTCAATATGGCTATCTTCAAGAAGTATGAAGATATGGCTAAACTCGAAACTAATGTTATTTTTGGCGGTCGTTTGGCTGAATATCGTTACTATGATATGCATCAAGTCATTAACTCTGCCTTCAACAAATTTGAAAATCAAATTTAATAAAAATATTATTAGTAATATTTAACAGGAGATAGCCTTGGGTAACTTTATCTATAAGCTTTTGTGCAGTAATGGTGAAGAGATTTTAAATCCTCAAATTGATGGCCTAGAAGTGGAGTTCAAAGGAACCCAGGGCGGTGTTGTGGAAATTTATGAAGATATAATCTTTCGATAGTGAATTGATAATAATCTAAGTGTGAAAAATAGAAGGAAGCACATGAAAAATTCTAATGTTGGAATACTCTCATTGTTATAAGATGGTGATTTTTAAATAAATCTATTGCCATAGTCAACCATGTCTGGAGTGGTGCAAATAAATTTACAATAATATAAGATTATTAAATAATACTACTTTTTGAACTGGTTTTATTTTATCAAGAAAGTACATTGGGTAATTTTATTTAATTATAGAAATACTGGCCTCTGTTATTGAAATTGGTGTCGACTGGGATGGTATATATCTTTTTGAATGGAATAAATGTTTTCTGACAAAGGTTTTTTAGTGATTGTTACTTTATCAGAAGTTTTCAAGTAAAATCAGTGAGTTTTATAATTATGAATATTGCTATTGCTGGTACAGGTTATGTTGGTCTCTCGAATTCTGTTCTCCTTGCGCAAAATCATTATGTAACGGCATTGGATATTGACAAGGAAAAGGTGCGGTTAATTAATGATAGAGTTTCTCCTATTGTCGATGCTGAAATTCAAGAATACCTTACCCACCGACCACTAAATTTGCGAGCTACGCTTGATAAGTATGAAGCGTATCAGAATGCTGATTTTGTCATTATTGCAACACCCACTGATTATGATCCAGTCACGAATTATTTTAACACTCGCTCGGTAGAAGCAGTTGTTCGTGATGTGATGAATATCAATCCTAATGCTGTTATGGTTATTAAATCTACCGTGCCAGTAGGTTTTACAGAACGTCTCAAACAAGAACTTGGATGCGAGAATTTAATGTTTTCGCCAGAATTTCTGCGAGAAGGCAAGGCACTACATGACAATCTTTATCCATCACGTATTGTTGTTGGCGAAAAAAGTGAAAGGGCTAAAGTTTTTTCTGATCTGTTATGTGAAGGAGCTGTTCGGAAGGATATTCCGGTGCTGCTCACTAATAGCACCGAAGCTGAAGCTATTAAACTTTTTGCTAATACCTACCTCGCTATGCGGGTCGCCTATTTTAATGAATTAGATACTTACGCTGCTATCCATGGCTTAGATACTCGTCAGATCATCGAGGGTGTAGGTTTGGATCCTCGCATTGGTAAGCACTATAATAATCCTTCCTTCGGTTATGGTGGCTACTGCCTGCCAAAAGATACTAAGCAATTATTGGCGAATTATCGTGAAGTTCCACAGAGTTTAATTCGTGCAATCGTGGACGCCAATTCGACGCGCAAAGATTTTGTGGCTGATGATATATTGCGTAGAAACCCCAAAATCGTGGGTATTTACCGCCTGATCATGAAAGCAGGTAGCGATAATTTCCGTGCCAGCAGTATCCAGGGGGTGATGAAGCGTCTCAAGGCTAAAGGCATTGAAGTCATTGTGTATGAGCCTGCATTAAAGGAAGAATGTTTCTTTGGTTCTCGAATAGTATGTGATGTAGATGCTTTCAAACAACAGGCTGATGTGATTGTGACCAATCGTATTTTTCCCGATCTGAAAGACGTTCAGGCAAAAGTCTACACTCGTGATCTTTTTGGTACTGACGCTTAAGATGAGGTGGCTATCATGCTGAATTACCTTCGATTTTTGAGGTGCTATCGACAGAAACGTTATGTTCATGCGCTTGCATGGGTAGCCCATCGGAAATTCAGGCTAGAAATCGATAAAAAATTAATAGCTATGTATCGATTAGGCATGTACCAATCAGTGAGTCAACTGCCAGTGAAGCCCTCATGCTGGCAATCCACGTTAGCCAAAGCAGTATCACTTGCTGCCACTGGTGAAATTGATGCAGCTCAGTCGGTAGTGACTTCCTTCCAGAGTCAATACATACAGGCTCAGCAAAGAAAGGCACTGATAAATGGATTGGCTCCATTTATGCCGCAAACCGCGTTAATGTTAATCGATGACTTTCCGGATGTCTCTCCAGCATTGCATGTGGCTCTACTTTTACGAGATGGGCACATTGCTCAGGCTCGTAGCCTGATTGAGTCGCTCCCAGTCAATGTTATTAAGCATGAGCCTGAGTTACTGCTACTACAAGCCAATGCTTTTGGCGGAGATTCAGGAATTCAGCTACAGCGGCTTAATATTTATCTGGCAGCGTTTGATCTTCCTCCTTTGAGCTTAAATGATCCCTTATTTGCACCTTCCCCCCTCAATGTTCGGGTTGCCGAGGAGTCAGAGAGCCAAACGGGTCCACTGATATCTGTGTTGATGACTACTTTCAACACTGGGAAGCGGGCTGAAGCTGCTATTGCTTCATTGTTGGCTCAGAGCTATAAGTCGTTAGAATTAATTATTGTGGACGATGCAAGTAATGATGACACTTTTGAGAGACTGGAGAAGCTAGCTCGACAAGATAACCGTATTAGGCTGTTGAGATTACCGCGGAATGTGGGGACCTACGCTGCCAAGCGAATTGGACTGATGCATGCTCAAGGAGAGTTTGTCACTTGCCACGATTCAGACGACTGGTCACATCCTGAAAAATTAAGTCGGCAACTGGCCCCTTTGCTGGCTGATTCAACGATCATCTGTACCGTCTCCAATTGGGTTCGTATGCAGGATGATGGTGTTTACTATGCGCGTCAAATTTATCCACTGGCACGTCTTAACCCATCCTCTCCTCTCTTCCGGCGAGAAGTGGTAATACGTGAGGCAGGAGCATGGGATTGTGTTAAAACCGGAGCCGATAGTGAATTTTTGGCTCGTTTGAAGTTGATATTCGGCGCCAATGCGATTAAGAAGGTCAATGAGCCTCTGACTCTTGGTAGCCATCGTTCTGACTCTTTAATGACAGCTGCCTCAACTGGTTATATGCAAACCGGGATTTCACCACAGCGGCAGAAATATTGGGAAGCATGGTCACAGTGGCACATTGATTGTCTTGCTTCTGGCGATAGGCCATATATTGATATCTCTATGCCGTTTATTGTACCCCGCCCCTTTGACGTGCCGATAAACTTACAAGTTGATCCCGTTGCGCTAGGTGATTGCCAACAAGTACTGGAACTCAGTGAATGTTGCAGTTTGTCTGATTGTGAAAAAGTTTGACGCCAAATCAAAAGGCCCGGATCTCTGATTTCACTCGGTACCGATATTGGAAAGAGATCGAGAGACATTTCTGCTAATGAAGACTCTGGTTACCCACTCAGCACTGTTATTTGAAAAATCTCACACCTTATTTGGGTGT